>CAYUAN010000061.1:0-5592 GCA_964442545.1 uncultured Prolixibacteraceae bacterium
TTTCAGCCGCTTTTTGCTTTCGGCCCGCGACAAGCCCTTAAGCTGCGACAGATAGATGGCCTGTTCGCCCACCTGCATTTTTTTATACAGGCCGCGCTCTTCGGGCAGATAGCCGATCATGGCCGTATGCCTGGGCTGCAAGGGTTCGCCCTTCAGCAGCACACGCCCCGAATCCGGAGCGGTAATCTGGTTGATAATGCGTATCAGCGTGGTTTTACCGGCGCCGTTGGGCCCCAGCAAACCAAAGATGCTCCCGTCAGGAACATTTATCGAGACTGCATTCAAGGCCCTGTGGTTGGCATAGGTTTTCGTTACCTCTTCTGCAATTAATAAATCCATAGCTTGTTTTTTGATTGCCCCAAAATTAATGTTTTATAGTTTGCAAAACGGAATGGAAAAATTGATAAAAGTTCTATAAAAAGTATTTGTTTGCCTTCTTACCGTAAATTTTATGTTTCCGGAAAATACGTACTTTTATCCACCACAAATAAATAAGCTATTTGATTATGCCGAAAATTCTAATTATCGATGATGAAGCTCCGATTCGTCGCACCTTGCGCGAGATTTTGGAGTACGAAAAATATAAAGTTGAGGAGGCCGCCGACGGCCTGGAAGGACTGGAGAAAATCAAAAACGACAGTTTCGATTTGATACTTTGTGATATCAAGATGCCCGGAAAGGACGGCATTGAAGTTTTGGAGGAAAGTCTGAAGCTGACCGATACGCCGGTGGTTATGATTTCCGGACACGGAACCATCGAGACGGCCGTGGAAGCCATCAAAATGGGCGCCTATGATTATATCGCCAAGCCCCTGGATTTGAATCGCTTGTTAATCACATTGCGCAACGCGATGGATAAATCCAAATTGATAACCGAAACCAAAGTGCTGAAGAAAAAGGTGAGCGAGAAATACGAAATGGTGGGGGAATCGCCGCAGATTAAATCCATTAAAGAGATGATTGAGCGTGTGGCGCCGACTAATGCCCGGGTATTAATCACCGGAGAAAACGGTACGGGAAAAGAACTGGTAGCACACTGGCTGCACCAAAAAAGTGAGCGCTCGCATGCGCCTTTTATTGAGGTAAATTGCGCCGCTATTCCTTCGGAGCTGATTGAGAGTCAATTGTTCGGACATGAGAAAGGGGCCTTTACCTCGGCACACAAACAGCGCAAGGGTGATTTCGAGCAGGCCCATGGCGGCACGCTTTTTTTGGATGAAATAGGTGATATGAGCTTGTCGGCCCAGGCCAAGGTATTGCGTGCTTTGCAGGAGAATAAGATTACGCGGGTAGGCGGGGAGAAGGAGATTCCCGTGGATGTACGCATCATTGCCGCCACCAACAAAAATCTGGCGGAGGAGATTCAAAAAGGCCGTTTCCGCGAGGACCTGTACCATCGTCTGAGCGTGATTATGATCGAGGTGCCGCCTTTGCGCGAGCGGAAGGAGGATATTGCATTGCTGGCCCGGCATTTTATGGACGATATATCGGCAGCCAACGGTAAACCTCCGTTGAGCTATTCGGAGGAGGCCCTGAAAATGCTCGAAGAAATGCCCTGGACGGGAAATATCCGCGAATTGCGCAACGTAATTGAGCGACTGGCTATACTGTGTGATAAAACCGTGGAAGCCAAAGATATTGAACTATATGTGAAGCCGCTTGCCGTGCGTAAGGATTAAGCATTATTTGTTGCCGGACGGGCAAATAAAAAGCCCGCAATGACTTATTCAATCTTATCAACAAAGCGGAATATTTTCTTCGTTACATCACTGCTTTTTATACTTTTGCGACATGGAAGACGCAATACTGATTTTAGACTTCGGCTCGCAATATACTCAGCTGATTGCCCGCCGTGTACGCGAATTAAACGTGTACTGTGAAATTCATCCCTACAACCATTTACCCGAAGATTTAAGCCGCTTCAAAGGTGTGATTCTTTCCGGTAGTCCGTACTCGGTGCGCGACGAGGAAGCACCTGTGCCCGATCTGACCCAAATTCGCGGCCATAAGCCGCTTTTGGGCGTTTGTTACGGGGCGCAATTTCTGGCGCAAAGCGAGGGGGGAAATGTGATGCCTTCGAAAACCCGTGAATACGGTCGCGCGAATCTGGGTTTTATCAAAACGGAAAACGAATTGGTAAAAGGAATGTCCCGGGGCTCGCAGGTGTGGATGTCGCATGGCGATACCATTACCAAAATTCCGGAGAATTTTGAAATAATCAGCAGTACGGCCGATGTGGATGTGGCCGGGTTTAAAATCAAAGGGGAAACCACTTACGGTATTCAGTTTCATCCCGAGGTATATCATTCGGAGGAAGGGAAAACCCTGTTAAAGAACTATGTGGTGGATATTTGCGGATGCAAGCAGGAATGGACGCCGGGTTCTTTTGTACAAAATACCGTAAAAGAACTCAAAGAAAAGCTGGGTGATGATAAAGTGGTGCTGGGCCTTTCGGGCGGTGTGGATTCCACGGTTGCCGCTGTTTTATTGAATAAAGCCATCGGCAAAAATCTGTATTGCATTTTTGTGGATAACGGCTTGCTGCGCAAAAACGAATTTGAGGATGTCTTACATTCTTATAAAGATATGGGGCTGAATGTAAAAGGAGTGGATGCCAAGCAGCGTTTTTATGATGCCTTGAAAGGAATTTCAGAGCCGGAAGCCAAGCGCAAGGCAATCGGGAAAACTTTTATTGATGTGTTCGACCACGAGGCCCATTTGATTGAAGATGTGAAGTGGCTGGCCCAGGGCACCATTTATCCCGATGTGATTGAGTCGGTTTCGGTTAAAGGCCCGTCGGCGACCATTAAATCGCATCACAATGTGGGCGGACTGCCGGATTATATGAAACTGAAAGTGGTGGAGCCTTTGAATACCTTGTTTAAGGACGAGGTGCGCCGTGTGGGCCGTGAGATGGGGATTAAAGACGAGCTGATTGGCCGTCATCCGTTCCCTGGACCGGGTTTGGCCATTCGCATACTGGGCGATATCACGCCCGAAAAAGTGGCTATTCTGCAAGAGGTGGACCATATTTTTATTCAGGGCTTGAAAGATAACGGACTTTATGATAAAGTATGGCAGGCCGGAGCCATGCTCTTGCCCATTCAATCGGTGGGCGTGATGGGTGACGAACGAACTTATGAGCGCGTGGTTGCCTTGCGTGCCGTGGGCTCTACCGATGGAATGACGGCCGATTGGTCGCATCTGCCGTATGAGTTTTTAGCCAAGGTGTCCAACGATATTATAAATAAGGTAAAAGGGGTGAATCGTGTGGTTTATGATATCAGCTCCAAGCCGCCGGCCACAATAGAGTGGGAGTAGATTATTATTGCTTTCGCTAGCATAATTGAGGTGCTCAAAGTCATTTGCTGAGAATTTCGGATATTTGCCTTGCAAAAGAAACAACTATGGACAAACGTATTTTAAGCTTTCTGATTCTGGTTTTTATTTTTTCATTCAGTCTGCAAGCTCAGGACTATTCCGGTATTAAACAATCGGATAAGATTGAAGTGATTGACGGCCGGCAGTTCTATATCCACAAAGTGAAAAAAGGGCAGACGGCTTACAGCATCAGTAAAGCTTATGGTGTTAGTTTGGATTTGTTGTATAAATTCAATCCCGGAGCTGAGCAGGGATTGCAACTGGATCAGGAGCTGAAGATTCCCGTAGCCGCCCGGAAAGTTGAGCCTGTCGCTCCGGTCGAAGCCCCCAAAGACAGTGTGTCTGAGGATGGTCGCTTTATTTTCCACCGGGTACAACGAGGCGAAACCTTGTACCGCATTATGAAAAATTATAATGTGAATCAGGATGTATTATTGCAGTATAATCCCGGGCTGAGTGCCAATTTACATCCCGGCGATTTAATAAAAATTCCGACACCCGAACAGCAGGTAAGTGAGAAAGCGAAGGAATTGTATGCCGATTTAACGGAATATAAGGTAAAGAAAAAAGACACCTATTACCGCTTGCAAAAGAAATATGGTCTTAGTCAACAGCAGTTGGAACAGTTGAATCCGGGCCTGAAAGAGAGTAGTTTGCAAAAGGGAATGTTGATTTTAATACCGGTGGGATTGAAGAAGCTGGACAGCATTCCCGCTTATGTGGAAATAAAGCCGGATACGCTGGATATTACACCCGACTCCTTGTTTCAGGATACGGCCTTTGTAGCTTTGTTGCAATGCGATTCCATATCGGCCAGGAATGATACTTTCCGTATAGCCGTTATGATGCCTTTCTGGGAGGAGGACGAGCCGGAAATTCGCACCTCGAATGCCTACTACGCAAAGGAGGCCGCCGAATACCGCAGTTTCAGGTTTATTCAGTTTTACGAAGGTTTTTTATTGGCCCTGGATTCCATGCAGAAGCAGGGTTTTAACGCCGAGGTGTATGTTTATGATACCAAGAACGATACTGCGGTGGTGCGGAGCATAACCCAAAAACCGGAGTTTGCCGGCTTTGATTTGATTATCGGCCCGCTCTTTACACAAAATCTGGAAATTGTTTTGGAGGCGGTACGCGGCGGAAATACCAAAGTGGTAGCGCCATTTTCGCGTGAGATGTCCCTGATTCATGATAATCCGAATTTGTTCAAGGTGGCGCCCGGTAATGCGGATGAAGTGCGCAATGCTTGTTCCTGGATTGCGGACAGTCTGCCGGATTCCCGTATTCTGATTATTCACAGCGGCTCGGCAGGGGATAAGCGACTGCTGAATTTGGTGGAGAATGAAATTCAGTTGAAGGCCGGAAAAGGTATCGATACCAACAATGTGTTTGTGTTTGATTATAATAATGACGGTATTGAACGCTTGACGAAGAAGCTTTCCGAAAACGAGCATAATGTGGTTGTAAATCTGGCGAATAACGAAGCGCTTGTGAGTAATCTGCTGCGGATGTTAAACACCTACACTAAAGATTATGAGATAAATTTAATGGGCTCGGAAAGTCATTGGAAAAGATATAAAACGCTGGAGATAAAATATTTGGTAAATCAGCATCTTACCTTATGCAGTGCTTATTTTATAAATAATGAAGACAGTGTGGTGCAGCATTTTGAGCAGCACTTTATCGATAAATACCAAACCCTGCCCAATAAGTTTGCCTTTATTGGCTTTGATGTCGGTTGGTATTTTATGAATGCTTTGTACTATTACGGCCCGTCCTTCGAGCGTTGCCTGAATAAGTTGCATCTGTATAATATGCATACTGAATTTCGTTTCAAAAAATATGAGCAGGGGGCCTGGGAGAACAGTTATCTGAACATTTATCAGTATGATAACTATAAACTAATTCCTAAAAGAAACAGATAGATTATGCGTGGAGACAGCACATTTGTTTACCTGATTGCCGCCATTGTTTTACTCCATTTTTTGTTGGGAATCGGTTGGCTGATTTATAAAATGATGCGTGGCGGGAAAAAATAGTTTTCCGCGGAAGCTATTTTATATTCCATTTCAATATTATTCGACTTGAAAAAAACTATCTTTGCAGCATCAATCTAAAACAAAGAGTCATGATGTTAGATACAGTTTTATTGGGTATGTTGGGGGGCAATGAGGTGATTATCGTTTTGGTAATAATCCTTTTGCTTTTCGG
>CAYUAN010000062.1:0-6218 GCA_964442545.1 uncultured Prolixibacteraceae bacterium
GAGCCTCCCCGGGACAGCCTTTTTGAAAGCGGGAAATACCATAAGATTACCCATCTGTTTAATCCGCATTCGTGGGGTCCTGTCGGGCTGAATATCGACAATATTGAAGTAAATCCCGGCATTACCGTCGCTTCGCAAAACTTGTTGGGCACGATGATTAACACTTTCGGGTACGAATACCGCATGAACGAGCAGACGAGTCGTTACTGGGCCAATCTCAGCTATAAGGGCTGGTATCCGGTAATTGATTTGGATGTGGAATATGAGGATCGTGTGGGACATCTGATATACCCCGACGGTTACCGTCAACGTTTTACTTTTAACAGTACCAATGTGGGTTTGGATGTATCGCTGCCCTTGAATCTTACCGGAGGGAAATATGCCAATTTTGTTTATGTTTCAAGCGGTATTTACGGGCAATTTCTCGGGGCCAATCCGTCCACGCCCGATCGTTTTCTGTCTGGCGAGCATGCCGTGACCATGCGTTATCGTTTGTATGCGCACCATAAACTGAAAAGGGGATTGCGTGATGTGGAAACCCGCTGGGGGCAGAGCATCGACCTGAATTTCCGCAATGCGCCTTATGGCGATCTGGCCGACGGAAGCCTCTGGTCGGCGGAGGCGCGGCTCTATTTCCCCGGAATCGGGAAGCATCACAGCTTGCGCTTTTACCTGGCTACCCAGCAAAAGGAAAAAGACTATTACCTGTCCTCCGACTTGATTCTGTTTCCGCGGGGCTATAGCGGTATTGCCAACGACCAATTTTACAGCATGCGCCTGGATTATTTGCTGCCGCTTTTTTATCCCGATTTCAGCCTGGGTTCCCTGGCTTATTTCAAGCGCTTCAAGTCGGCTTTGTTTTATGATTACGGGCAGGGGACTTATGACGACGACCAAGGCAACAGCATCAGTACGACTTATCAGTCGGTGGGTGTTGACCTGCGGACGGATGTGCACTTCTTGCGGCATCCGGCGCCTTTCGATATCGGCTTGCGCACTTATTACCGCCTGAATGATTCTTCGGTGGGCTTTGAGTTGCTGTTTTCGGTAAGCTATTGATTTGTATGAGTTATTTACCGCGAATTTTTATCCACGGATTGCACGAATATTCAAGAATTTGTAAATATCCTCACCGTGAAACACTGTGTCGAACACTGTGTAACACCGTGAAACAATCAAAATATGGCGATAATGTTTTCTTTTTTTGACGCTGATTATTATGATTCCTATGATTTGTTTTTAGCATTGCTTTGCAATACTTAAAAAGCTTCCGAAGTTTTTCAAAGAAAAACGCAGGAAGCCAATCATATAAAATCATAAAGATCGGCGTCTAAGAGACCTTATCCAATCTTCTTCTTATACTGGTTTTTCGGAGCCTGATTTCTCTGATTTACCAGATTCTATTAAAATTTTCAGCCGGCTGAAAATTATAATCGGCGTAATCAGGATTATCAGGCGCTAAATTTAATGGGCACATCTTTGTGAAACTTTGTGTCTTCTTTGTGCTCTTTGTGTAATAGCCCCCTATCGATTTCACAGTGTAACACAGTGTTATACACAGAGGAACACCGTGAAACAATCCAAACTTATATGCCCTCATATGCCTTATATGGTACAAAAAAAAGAGACACACATAAATGCATGCCTCTTTTCAAATCAAGTTTAATTAAACAAAAAACCAAAACTATTTATCCAGCTTGTAACCTAATGATTTCCATTCGTTATAAGCTCCATCATAAACTTTCACATTCGGATAGCCCAACACCGATTTCAGGGCAACAAACTCGATGCCGGCACGAACAGAGGTGGCACAGTACAAAACAACCGTCTTGTCCGGAGTAACACCGGCAGCCTTAAAGATTTTTTGCAGCTCCTCTTTCGATTTTAATGCACCGTTTTCTTTAATCAGTTTTTTCCATTCGATATTTACCGCACCCGGAATATGTCCCTTGCTTTTACCGTCGGTGCCCTTGTACTCCTCGGCAGAACGGGCATCAACCAATACAACATTGGCTTTGTTCAAATTGGCTTTTACCCAGGCGGCATCAACATAGATGGAAGTGTTTTTTTTCACCGTAAATTTCGCAGGGGTAATCTTTGTCGCATTCTTGGTAATGGGAATACGGGCGGCACGCCATGCTTTCATATCCTTATGCAGGAGTTTCACATTAGTAGCACCCAGATATTTCAATACCCAATAGATGCGTGATGAATATTTATTCTTTCCATCATCATAAATCACAATCAGGTTATTGTTTGAGATTCCTTTTTTGCCAAAATATGCCGCTAAGGCCGAAGTAGATTTCAGAACACCCTTGGGACCTGAGTCTTTTGTCAAATCGTGATGATCGATATGTACCGAACCGGTAATATGCGATACATTATAGTTTTTGAGTTTTTGGGCCGAGATTACGCGGGTATTTTTATTCTTAATTACTTTCGCGAATTCTTTGGCCGAAATAAAATCACCTTGCGCTACCACCGTGGGGATAACAAATAAAAAGGCAATTACCAAAGCACTTAATTTTAATATGTTTTTCATAGCTTAAATATTTTTTGATTAGTTAAAACGAACCTGAACTTGTGCTTGCAAATAATCCTTTTTAAATGCAGCGTCATCAGGAATATAAGAATCGGTTGTCATCACATAATTGAATTGCAAACGCGTCCAATCATTCAGATAATAGTTAAAACCGAGAATAAATTCTGTTTGTGTTTGCGTTTGAAAACCGGCAACATCCGATTCCACCTTAAAGTATTGGTATTTGATAATGGGAGCGAAACCAAAGTTGAATTCATACATTAAAGCCGCCCAATAACCGCTTTTGTCGAAATCACCTTTTACGATTGTGGGCACTTGTCCGCAACCGCCACCCACCAAAGTGGAACCTTTATCTTGTCCGGAGATATATTCACCTTGCAACAAGAATCCCCAACGCTTAAACGAAAGCTCCACACCCCAGCGGGTACGCTCATCCTGGGGCAAACCTGCCTGAACAGGTGTATAGCGTCCGGTTTTATAACTTCCACCTACGCCAAATCCTTCAAAAGGCTGAAATACCAGGCGTCCGGTAAAGTCCTTCATGGAGTTATCATCAAATTTATTCTGGCCGGTACCATTTGTTACCGCCAATTGCCATTTGAAAATATCTTTGTTATGCATTCCAAATAATTCTGTTTCGCCGGTACCTCCCCAAATCAGGACGCCCATATCGCGAAAGGGGCTCGCCAATTCGTTAACCACGCGCGAGCGATCAATAGAATAAAGTCCGTGGCAGGGGGTTTGCAATTCAAGTCCGAAAGGCATCTTAAACTGTCCTACCGAAACATTTACCCATGGGGCAAAACGCTTGTAGGTAATAAAGGCGTCGAGAATGTAGGGGCCTCCCAGGGTCGGGCTGAATTCAGCCAGGAAATAATAGGAGAAATCGTATGGAATGCTTCCCAATACACCCAAACGTGCCCGGTTAAAATAGAACGTACTCTCGGAGTCTCTTCCGTGCATAAATTTTTGCACACTGTCACCGAGAAACTGATATTCGTATTGTGATTGTAAGAAACCAAATACTTTAATTCCTTCATCATCACCGGATTCTTCACATCCCTGCGCAAAAATTTGAGCAGGCAGTACAATCCATGCCAATAATGCTATAAATAATATCTTCTTCATAAAGCCGTCAATTTTTAGCTATCCGAAAAATGGAATAGCATGTTAATAATTTGGTTTAGGGGTCTGAAAAAGCAAAGACAAGCATTACTGCCTGCCTTTGCGATATTTAGTTTACTGCACCAAAGGATAATTCTTGGCCAAAGAAGCATCCCATTTATGAGACTGCAGTTTACTGTGAATCATTCCGTTGGTTCCAAACTTCAGACTCTTGGCTTTATAGCCCAATACATTCATATAAGCGGTAACCATAGAAGAAGTTTGTCCGGTCCAGCAATAAGTAACCGCAGTACGTGACGGATCATAGAATTTATATTCACCGTTTTTAAGAGATAAAGGCAAAATACGATGAGCGGTTTTTATATGACCGTAATGTTGCACATCTGACTCAGCCCAGAAATTATTAATAAAGTACTCTTTAGGATTGTCTAAAACACTAGTGGCAGCGATTCCCTGGAAACCGGCATCCAGCATTTTCTTTACTTGCTCTTTCAAGATTCCGGCACCATCGGTCGCTGTTGTATTTAGAACGGGATCACCATAATTGGTATTTACGGCAATATCGCCCGGTGCTGCTTGCCAATTGGCATTACCAACTCCAATGCTCGAAACATTTGCCGTCCACGAATCATTATTGCTATTCCATCCGCTCATACCCCACTTCATCACCTTTGCATTTTTGTATCCGCTCAGGCGCAGTGCCACAACAGCATGCGAGGCGGCTTGTCCGGTATAACACACCACGATAATCGGCATATTATTACTCTTGGCAGCAGTATCCAGCACATCTTTCAGAGCCGCATTATGCGACTTATCGATATGACCGGCACCAAAATCAGAGGCACTGCGGATATCAATAATGTAATAATCATTTGCAGGATCGTTATCAGTCATTACCGTATAAACATTCTCTGCTGTGGTAATCCAACTATCCAAGATTTTCGGCAAATCCATATCGTTTGCAATCAGATAGGTTTTTAGAGTCTCAAAATTCTTGTTCTCCTCAGGCGGATTAGTATTATCGTCATCATCATCCTTGGAACAAGCTGTAAATACAAACATGGAAATCATCAACATTCCCATCATCAGTCTAAAATAGTTTTTCATCACATTTAGTTTTAGGTTAATATTTATTTCTTTTTAAACTTTTAATTTTTATTGTTATTTATTTCACAGCAAACATACAACAGAATCATACATTGTTATCTAAATAACATTAGTATTTCGTTAATATGTATTATTGAATTTGACGACTCAATATATGACAAATGTCATTTTTTGTTATTCTAATAACAACAAATATAAACACCTAAATATCTTTTACTTACTAGACATTAGAAAAATATACACAGAAATATAACTGAAAATAAATGCGAATCTGCTTCCAAAAGAAAAACGCATTCAGAAAAAACTGATGGTGTTAAATCGAATTTATTTGGAAAATTTCACCTTAACTTTTCAATTCTAAATAAGACTAGGTCTATTGCATATAATTGCTAAATGAAACATCATTAATACGAATAATGCTTTTGGTAGGCAGGGTAAATTCTTTGTTTACTTCAATTTGCTCCACACCCTCGCGCGAAAACACATTGGTAATACGGGCGGTGATATTTTGTACCGACCCCGATTGATCCATATAACTTAATTCCACTTCGGTTTGCCGCATCGACCAGATTTCAAGCAATTCGTATAAACTGCAGGAAAGACGGAAACTGTCATCTTCATATTTTTTAATATCAATCATAAGACGTTTTTGTTTTGGGCGGCAAAAATGCAAAAATTCTGATATAGTTGAAAGTTGGAATACGATACAATGTCCTAAATAAAGTTAATAGCCGAATTTGTCTGAATTAGGCTGAATTCTCGCATTTTTTTGTATCAAAAACCGTTTCAAAGTCTGCCTTTCATAATTTTTCCTCAAGAAAGCAAAAGAATAAATTACTTTTGCACCTTATTATATTTATCCATAACCGAAAAAACCAATGGCACAAAAACCAAGCATACCTAAAGGCACGCGCGACTTCTCCCCTTCGCAAATGATGAAGCGTAATTATATATTCAACACCATTAAAGAGGTGTATGAGCTTTTCGGGTACCGGCAAATCGAAACCCCGGCGATGGAAAACCTCAGCACTCTGATGGGAAAATACGGTGAAGAAGGCGACAAATTGCTTTTTAAGATATTGAACTCGGGCGACTTTTTGAGCAAGCTGAGTGCCGAAGAACGGCAGGAACTTAGCAGCACCAAGATGACGACCCGCATTGCTGAAAAAGGTTTGCGCTACGACCTTACCGTGCCATTTGCCCGTTATGTGGTACAGCATCGCAACGAGATCACCTTTCCCTTTAAGCGCTACCAGATTCAGCCGGTTTGGCGCGCCGACCGTCCGCAAAAAGGCCGCTACCGCGAGTTCTTTCAGTGTGATGCCGATGTTATCGGAAGCACTTCCTTATTGAACGAAGTGGAACTGATTCAGATTATTGACCGTGTATTCCGCAAGTTGAATATTAAGGTTACCATAAAACTGAATAATCGCAAGATATTGGC
>CAYUAN010000063.1:0-2568 GCA_964442545.1 uncultured Prolixibacteraceae bacterium
TGATTCCTATGATTTGTTTTTAAGCATTGCTTTGCAATACTTAAAAAGCTTCCGAAGTTTTTCAAAGAAAAACACAGGAAGCCAATCATATAAAATCATACAAATCTGCGTCTAAGAAAACTTATCCAATCTTTTACTAATACTGTTTCTTCCGAGCCTGATTTCTCTAATTTACCTGATTCTTTTAAAATTTTCAGCCGGCTGAAAATTATAATCGGCTCATTCTTGATTATCAGGCTCTAAATTTAATGGACACATCTTTGTGCAACTCTGTGCCTTCTTTGTGTCCTTTGTGTAACAACTACTTAATGCTCCTTAATTTCTTAATGTTAAAAATATCCGAAAAAAATTTCACAGAGTTACACAGTGTTGTACACAGAGTTACGCAGTGAAACTATTAAACTTGTAATAAAAAAAGCCCTCGCGAGGCGAAGGCTTTTCTATTCCTTAATTTCTTTGGCTTACAGATTCTGCAAAATAAAATCCGTCATACGCTTATACACATGATAATGCGTATAGCGACCGGTATAAATCCCATGGTTGCTGTTAGGATACATCTGCATCTCGAACTGCTTATTCTCGTTTACCAAAGCGGTAATCAAATCCATGGAATTCTGCGGATGCACATTATCATCGGCCAATCCGTGAATCAGCAAGTACTTGCCTTTAAGTTTAGCGGCATGACTGATGGGTGAATTGCTGTCATAACTATCGCCGTTTTCCTGCGGTTTGCGCATAAAGCGCTCGGTATAGATATTATCGTAATAGCGCCAGTTGGTAACCGGAGCCACCGCGATTCCCGCCTTAAAATAGGCCGCGCCCTTGGTCATACACAAGGTGGACATATAACCGCCATAGCTCCAACCGAAAATGCCGATGCGTTTGCTGTCCACATAGGACAAAGTGCCCAGATATTTGTTGGCATTAATCTGGTCAATGGTTTCCAGATAACCCAGCTTAAGATAGGTGGCTTTTTTGAAGGCCTCTCCCCTGGCGCCTGTTCCGCGATTATCCACCGACACCACGATATAGCCCTTTTGCGCCAACATCTCAAACCAAAGTTGATTCGACCAGCCCCAGCTGTTCGTTACCGTTTGCGAACCCGGGCCGCCATACAGATACATAAACACCGGATAGCGCTTGGTAGAATCAAAATCCGCCGGTTTAATCATCCAGCCGTTCAGCGCTATATCATCATCCGTTTTGAAGGTAAAAAACTCCTTATTGGAATAATTATGCTGCTTCAGCAGTTTTACCAAATTCTTATTATCCTCCAGCACATAAAGTTCATTGCCGTTATCACGATTTACCGTAATGTAAGGCGGCGTATTGGCATCACTGAAGATATTGACAAAATATTTGTAATCAGAAGAAAACTGTGCCGTATTTGTTCCTGTCTTGGTGGAAATTTGCTCGGTTTTACCACTGTTGATATTCACTGAAAACAGCTCCCGGTTTAGCGGTGAACTTTTGGCCGCCTGATAAAACAATAAACCGCGCTTTTCGTCCAGGCCGTACACTTCGGTTACGTCAAAATTGCCCTTTGAAAGCTGCGCCACTTCATTTCCCTGCATATCGTAATAGTAGATATGATTGTAACCATCCTTCTCGGAAGTAAAGATAAATCCCTTTTCCTTATCCAGAAAATAAAGATTGTCGGTAATATCGATATAGTATTTATTCTCCTCGGTATAAAGCACTTTCGTGCTGCCGTTATCGGCATCAGCCAACAAAATTTCCCATTTGTTTTGCAAACGGTTCAATCGCTGCACGGACAATACCTTGGGATTTTTTGTCCATTTTATCCGCGGGATGTAAATATCCGTATTGGAACCGATATCCACCTTGGTGGTTTTGCCATCGGACAAATGATAAATATGCACGCTCACCACCGAATTATCCTCTCCGGCCTTGGGATACTTATATTTATAATGCTCAGGATATAATTCACCGTAAATGGTCAGCTCATATTCTTTTACCTTGCTTTCGTCAAAACGAATAAAGGCAATGCTGCTGCCGTCGGGCGACCATTCGAAGGCCTTGGAAAAAGAGAATTCCTCCTCATAAACCCAGTCCGGCGCACCGTTAATAATCTTATTTTTCTCACCATCGGTGGTAAACTGTTTTTCCTCACCGCTTACCAGGTCTTTAATAAACAGATTATTATCACGCATAAAAGCCACTTTTTTACCATCGGGCGAGAAGGTTGCCAAACGCTGCGGGCCATTTTCCGAAACCTTTGTCAGTTTCTTGGTCGCGAAGTCGTACACCCAAAATTCCGCCGAATACGAATGACGATAAATGGGATTTATTTCCGTAATAAGTAACACCTTTGATTCATCCTTACTGAATTTATAAGCCCTGTACCGAATAGGCGAATTGCTACCTTCCGGAATCAGGTCGCCGGCATCAATCAGCGTCTTTACCAGTTTTCCCGTTTTATAGGAATACTGATCCAGATTCCCCTGATCCAAAACGGTATAAAAAGCCCCGTTGTTCATAGGATTATAACCACGTACCATCGACGGGCTAAACTTGCGACTCAGGAATATATCTTCCAATTGAATA
>CAYUAN010000064.1:0-6508 GCA_964442545.1 uncultured Prolixibacteraceae bacterium
GAGAAAATGGTTACGCTGAAGATTATCGATGATGCCTGGAAAGAACATTTGCGCGAGCTGGACGACCTGAAACAATCGGTTCAGAATGCTTCCTACGAGCAGAAAGACCCGCTTTTGATTTATAAGTTTGAATCATTCGAGCTGTTTAAGCAGATGATTAACAAAATCAATCGCGACATCGTTTCCTTTATCACCAAATGCGACCTGCCGGCCAATAAGCAGGTTCAGGTGGAATCGGTTTTCAAACCGGCCAATTTTGATATGAGCAAGCTGAAAACCGGAAGAACCGAAATCGGCGGTGGTGATGCCGGTAAATTCGGGCACGACACCCAGCAAAAACAGGTAACACAGCCTGTACGCGTGGAGAAAAAAGTGGGACGTAACGACCCCTGCCCTTGCGGTAGCGGGAAGAAGTATAAGCATTGCCACGGAAGATAAGATTGTCGATTGGGGCATAAACAAAAAAAGCACCGTAACGGTGCTTTTTTTGTATCCCTGATTTTGAGTTCTACTCCCAATCCAGAAGCCGTCGTTCGCCTTTCAGTGACCGTATTTCGGATACTTCCTGCGATACTTCCAGCGTTCCCAGGAATTTACCCTGCTCATCGCGCACGGCAAAATAGCGTATTAGCACAAACTTAGGCCCCATCTGAATCCAGAAATTGGCTTCATCCTTTTTACCGCTGCGGAAAGCTTCCACAATCCTGTCCACCACATGCACGCTCTCCGGCGGGTGGCAGTTTTGCACCTTACGCCCGATAATGGATTTGGTGCGCGGAAAAATACGATGCTTGGGCGAGGAATAATATTTTACGGTATTATCGGCATCTACAAAAGTGATATCCACGGGCAGGTGATTGAAAATCGCCTCCATCTCCTTGGGCGTTACCTGGCCCGTACTGAGATGTATTTGTCCGCTTTCGGCCCACAAATCATTGGACTCGTCCACTACAATATCCTTGGAACTGATATAACCAAAGCCGATTTCCTTACTGTCGAGCAGCATATTATGCAAATCTTCCTCGTCAATAGTTTCTAAGATTATGGGAAACAGCACTCGCTCCTCGCGAAATATAATCGTCAGCATATTGAAATATACCTTGGACGAAATCACATTAAACTCTTTCAAATCAAAAGTATCCGGACTCAACAGCTCAATGGTACGCTTAATATTATTACGGATGTCATCATGAAACGACCACATGAGTTTCAGACAATCGCTATGCTCCCATTTACGCTCCAAGACCGGAAACAGAACATTTTCCTTAAGCGTATAATGATTCATAAACGGCAAAAGCCGTTCAAAACCCGCGCGGATAGGCGCAAATAAATCCTCGCTAAACTCCTTATTCAATTTCTTGATATCATCCTTCATTGAATTCAACACCTCTTTGACCTTGTCGTTATCCAGTTTCAGATAATGTAAAAAACTGTGTTCTTTCAGTTCAATCGCGGGATATGAATCCAATGTTTTATAGAGAATATTGATTAGCTTATTGGAAGCGACTTTTATTTGCTCGATATCATAGCCGCGGGCAAACAGATAATCGAAGGCCGGTAAAATATCCGAAGGGATATAGTTCTCGGTAATCATATTGTATTTGCGCACCAATTCAGCGCCTTTTTCCCCTTCAATAAGGCCCGTCATAAACCGCCTAATATCTTCTTCGCGCTGTGCCGCCTTGTTCGTAAATTTTGACATAGTTCAATAATTATATTAAAGGGTAAAATTACGGATTAAAGTAATATAAAAAGCCCTCAAATCACATTGGACTTAGGGGCTTTTCAAGCAATTATTAACCAAAAATATTTAGAATCGCAAACCGATTGTCAAAGCAAGCTGATGCGTTTTAAAATCCAAACTTGTCGCATTGATTAATGCAGGATCATACATATAATAATCCTCATTTTTCAGAGTATAAACATAGGCCAAATCAACAAAGATATCGCGATCGCGGTAACCCAAACCGGCACTGGCTTTCCATAAACTTCCGTCATTTATATCATTGGCATAAGGACTCGAAAAATAATCCAGCCCCACACGGAAAGCCATCGGGCGAAGGCGCATCTCGGCACCCAACTTATAATTGATGGCGGTCGTATATTTATTTCTTATCTGCTCATTTTCTTCCTGGAATTGATAGTCATAGGCACTCAGCGTTCCGCTGGAATAATCCACAATTTCCACATCTCCGCTGATTAACATAAAACGGGCAATGGTAATGGTTGCGCTTCCTACCATCTTCATCGGTGTATTCAAGCTGTAATCATAAAACCCGTGGGGCGATTCCTTAAAATCATGTGTTCCGTCATCATAATAACGGGTCATCCCGCTGTAATAGTAATCGTTCATAGAGTACCAGGTTGGCGAGTGAAAAGCAAAACCCACACGGAACCAACCGAAAGGCCGGACAATCACACCCACCTTAAAGTTTACTCCGTTTCCGTGGGTTTCCAGATAATCGTCTTTAATAAATTTATAGAAATTGGCTATGGTATCCGCCTTGTCTTCCTCAAGGTACATCGACTCTTCGAAATAGCGCAGGAATGGAAAACCTACCGATCCCCCGACATAAATCGCATCATTATAGGTTGTTCCAAAGCTAATGGTCATTTCATTGATGGAACCCCAGGTGGTTTTATCCAATTTCTGATATACTCCGCCATTGGCCAGCGGACTGGTATAAGCCAATACACCACCCGGTGTGCGTACCGTATCTTCTAACAGATAATGATACCAGGCCAGATTGGTACTGAAGGGATCCAATTCATCGGGATACTTGCCATAAGCACGATTCTGATAATCGGACATCAGGGAGGTAGTCGGGTTATCATTTTCAATCACCGAATGATAATTAAAATCCGCCAGGCGATTTACCCCAATTCCAAACTGAAAATACTTAAAACCTTTTGCCTTTTTTCCGTCGCCGGCAACAAGAATAAGTCCGTAATTATTCATACTGAAATTACTTTTATTCTCATCATTTTTATAGGGCCCCATTTCAGAGCTTACTTGCGAAATAAATATCGTTGGCGTTAAGCTCAGTTCCGACTTTTTGTAAAGTCCGATACCGGCGGGATTGATACTCAGGGATGAAAAATCGGCTCCGATGGAACCGAAAGCGCCTCCCATTCCCATAGAACGTGCTGTTCCTCCAAGATCGGTGCGTGAATAACGAAGCACCTCCGTACTATTTTGCGCCGATACCGACAGGGCGGCAAATACTAAAACAAGGCTATATAAAATTCTTCTCATAATGTTCAATATTTAATCATAATGCAATTGATGCGCATAAGCTTTATCTGTGCC
The DNA here is from genome assembly GCA_964442545.1 of uncultured Prolixibacteraceae bacterium. Classification (GTDB taxonomy): domain Bacteria; phylum Bacteroidota; class Bacteroidia; order Bacteroidales; family UBA1556; genus UBA6267. The sequence continues at coordinate 3,311 of CAYUAN010000064.1, forward strand.
GGCCACCTGAAGAAGAACGTCCGGAGCTTGAAGAGCTGCTACTGCTTCGTGAAGGCGAATACGAACTTCTACTGGACGAAGAACTCCGCGAAGGGGTATATGAAGAACTCCGGCTCGACGAGCTTGGTGAATAGCTGCTTCGTGATGAACTTGACGGACGATATGTACTCGTGCGGGGTGAGCTTGACGGCTTATAAGTACTTCTTGTACTGCTTGATCTTGTGCTGCGGTTTGAAGGCCGGTACGTGGCATTCGACCGCGACGGATTGTACGAACGCGATGTACTGGTTCGTGAAGGGGTATAAGGACGAGCGCTTGAAGAGCGTGTGCGTGAATTTGAAGGATTATAGTTTGCACTGCTGCGGCTGCGTCCTGTATTGTAACTGCCTGAACGATTAGCACTGCTACTGCGTGATGCAGAAGTAGTGGTTGGTTTGGAATAGCGCTTGGTATAACGCGAATTGGTACGGGTTGCGCTATTGGTTGCAGCCGAAGAACTTCTACCCGAAGCAGGACTCGTTGTTCCGGAAGCGGCCGAACTTTGTGCTGCCGAAGCACCGGCGGGTTTCTTACCGTAAGGCGTATAGTTTACCTGCGTGCGCGTTCCGCCGCTTGGCCGCGTTCCACTTGATTTAACTGAACTGCCCGATGTATTCAAAGCAGCATCGGTGCTTACGGCGGCACTTGCTTTTACCGGCGTTGAAGAAGGTGTTCTTGATGGTTTCGTCGGCGTGCTGCTTCCGCCCGAACCAGCGGCATTGGAAACATTTGCACCCGATTGAACAACATTGCCGGACAAGCCCACTTGTTGGCCGTTTGCAGGTGTTGCGCCCTGGCCATGATTTCCGCCTGTTCCGGTTCCGGCTCCGGCGCCGCCCATTACAGCACCTCCGTTAAGTCCTGATGATGAACGAACAACCGTTGAATTTGGCGTATTCGATTCCGGACGTTTGCCATCCACATCTTTATCACCACGATCACTTCTTCCGCTACCATCCGTACTTCCACCTTCTCCGCGATGTCCGTAATATGAGTTTCCATGATGATGTCCGTAACCATAATCAGGATAATATCCGCCACCATCATAATATCCGTTCCAATAACCATCATAATATCCGGCCCAATAGCCACCGCCATAATAAGGATAACCATAGCCGTAATAAGGATAACCCCAACCATAATAGGGATAGCCATAATACGGGTAGCCGTAATAAGGGTAGCCGTAATACGGATAACCCCAACCAAAGCCGAAACCTACACCAAAACCGATTCCAACAGTAAAGCCGGAATAAAAAGGATCATAATATCCGCTACCGCCGTAATAGTTATTGGTTACATAAATCGGATTACCGGACAGGTCGCCATCGTAATAATAGGGATCGGTAAAACGCTCGTCGTAATAACTTACACTATCATCGTTATCATGATAAAAGCGTCGAATTTTTGCCGAATAGGAATAGTCGTAATAATCATCCAAAGGATCTGTTTGGTATTGATCCCCGTTTTCATCGGTCATCGTAGTTGTGGTTGCCGCAACTGCTGCCGGCTTTTTCGATTCGGTAACATCCCCTTCGTACGAAACCGTTTTACCGGTTGTCTTGGCCAGTTTTCGCTCCAGTCGTTCTTTTTTCTTATCCAAACGGTCGGCGCGGTATGGGTTGTAATAGGCATCATCTTCGTAAGCAGCCGCATCGTATGATGCACTGCACGAAGCCATTAAACCTATGATTGCCAGCAGTCCTATTATTTTCGTAATTCTTTTCATTATTAAGTCTCCTATTCGTTGAATTTGGAATTCGCAACAGCTTGTTCCAATATATTTTTAGTTACTTTTGCATCTAATTCAAAACAGTCGAAAATAAACAACAATTATACCAAAAAACGACAATGGCAAAAAAACTAACAAGCAGAGCAGAGAATTATTCTCAGTGGTATAACGAAATCGTTATCAAAGCCGATTTAGCAGAAAATTCAGCCGTGCGCGGCAGCATGGTAATCAAGCCATACGGCTATGCAATATGGGAACGTATGCAAGCCGAGCTGGACAAAATGTTTAAGGATACGGGACACGTAAATGCTTATTTCCCGCTTTTTATCCCTAAATCATTTTTCAGCAAAGAAGCCAAGCATGTGGAGGGCTTTGCCAAAGAGTGTGCCGTTGTTACCCACTACCGTCTGAAAAATGACGGTAAGGGCGGTGTGGTTGTGGACCCTGACGCCAAACTGGAGGAAGAGCTGATTGTGCGTCCGACCTCAGAAACCATTATTTGGGACACCTACCGTAAATGGGTGCAATCGTGGCGCGATTTGCCGATTCTGGTAAACCAATGGGCCAATGTGGTACGTTGGGAAATGCGTACCCGCCTGTTTTTACGTACAGCCGAATTCCTATGGCAGGAAGGCCATACCGCCCATGCCACCAAGCAAGAAGCGATGGACGAGGCCAAGCAAATGTTAGGCGTATATACCGAGTTTGCTGAAAAGTTTTTGGCGATGCCTGTATTGCAAGGAGTAAAATCGGAAAACGAACGTTTTGCCGGTGCACTTGAGACCTATTGTATTGAGGCGCTGATGCAGGATGGCAAAGCTTTACAAGCCGGAACATCACACTTCCTCGGCCAGAATTTTGCCAAAGCATTTGATGTAAAATACCTGAACAAAGAAAATAAACTTGATTACGTTTGGGCTACTTCCTGGGGTGTTTCCACCCGCTTGATGGGCGCCCTGATTATGACCCACTCTGATGATAACGGACTGGTAATCCCCCCCAAACTCGCGCCATTCCAGGTAGTGATTGTTCCGATTTACCGTAAAGGTGAAGAAATGGAACGAACCATCGCCAAAGGAAAAGAAATCAAAGCCGAACTGGAGCGTGTAGGCATCCGTGTAAAACTGGACGATCGTGATACGCAAAAGCCGGGCTTTAAGTTTGCCGAGTGGGAATTGAAAGGCGTACCTGTTCGTTTGGGAATCGGGCCGCGGGATTTGGAGAACAAAACCGTTGAAATCGCCCGTCGTGATACGCTAAGCAAAGAGTTTACCCCAATGGAAGGTCTGCGCGACAAGGTGCTTGACCTCTTGGATGAGATTCAGGAAAACTTATACAAAAAGGCATTAACATTCCGCGACGAAAACACTTTTGAAGTGGATACTTGGGATGAGTTTAAAGATATTATCGAAAATAAAGGCGGTTTTGTA
>CAYUAN010000065.1:0-5668 GCA_964442545.1 uncultured Prolixibacteraceae bacterium
CCGATGCCGATTATCCGGTTAATGCCTTTTTTTTCCAGCATTTCCGCCACCTCGCGATACAAATCGGGTTCGTCGCGGCCGCTTTGCAGAATGTCGGACAGAATCAGGGTTTTCTTTTTGTGCTGCTTTTGCTGCACCAAAAAATCCAAAGCGATACTCAGCGAATTTAAGTCCGAATTATAGCTGTCGTTGATTACCGAGCAGTGGTTGATGCCTTCTTTCAATTCCAGGCGCATGGCGACGGGATTCAGGCGCGCCAAACGTTCGCTGATAATTTCCGGCGCGTATCCGAAATGCAGTAATGTCAGGCAAACATGCAGGGCATTTTCAATGGACGCATCATCCACAAAGGGTATCTCAAAACCAATTTCCCGCCCTTGATAGCGGCCTTTTATATTGGTATGTTTGCTGTTCTTTTTTACCTGGTGCACATAAAATTGCGCATCCTTATTCCGGGTGCTCCAATCGAGCAGATTTTTGTTTTGAAAAATTTCCAGACTGTAAATTCGTTCGCTGATGGAACCGTAATCGCTGCAAAAAATCAAGCTGTCCACCCGGAGAAAAAGCTTGAGCTTTTCGTTGATTTTCTGACGTTCATCCACAAAACTTTGGTCGTGGGCGGTCCCGATATTGGTAAAAATTCCCAGCCGGGGCATAATGATTTCCTGCAGATACTGCATTTCTTCGGGTTCGGAAATTCCCGCTTCGAAAATGGCCAGTTGATGCTTGGCACTCATTTGCAAAACCGACAGCGGAACACCGATTTGAGAATTATAACTTTTGGGGCTGCGCACAATCTTGTATTCATCGTGCATGCATTGATAAAGCCATTCTTTTACAATGGTTTTTCCGTTGCTGCCCGTTATGCCGATTACCGGAATATCAAATTGCGCGCGGTGAAATTTGCTAAACTGTTGCAAGGCGCGTAATGTATCCGGTACCTCCACAAAATTCGCATCTAATTCCAGAAATAGCGCGGCATCACGGACCATAAAATTGCGTACGCCCTTATCATACAGTTCCTGCACATAACGGTGGCCGTCGTTGCGCTTGCTTTGGAGGGCGACAAACAAAACCGATTCGGCCGTAATCAGCTTTCGGCTGTCGATAATCACATCTTTGATAAATGCATTGGCCGGTGATTTTGACACCAATTTGCCCTTAACCACCGTCGCGATTTTCTTAATATGATAATTCAGATTTTGCACTTAGGTTAGTCTTCTTCAACGACTTCCGGCAGTTCGTCCACCGAAATGTCGCGTTTGTTGCGTTCTTGTTTTTGTGGTTTGAGCGGATTGGCATGCAGCTCGTCATATTCTTTACGCCGATTGAAAATCTCCACCGCCATGAATATCGCTGCACGGAAAGAATCGGGCTTTGCTTTGTTCTGGCCGGCAATTTCGTAAGCTGTTCCATGATCGGGCGAGGTGCGCACAATACTTAATCCTGCCGTGAAATTCACGCCGTCTTCAAAGGAAATAATCTTAAAAGGCGTTAGTCCCTGATCGTGATACATGGCCAGTATTCCGTCAAATTTCAGGAAATCGTCCGAGCCGAAGAATCCGTCGGCGGCAAACGGCCCAAATGCCAATATGCCCTGCTCTTTGGCTTCGTCGATGGCCGGGATAATGATGTCGTTTTCTTCCGATCCCAACAGCCCGTTGTCCCCTGCATGCGGATTCAGTCCCAGCACCGCGATGCGTGGCTTGCGAATACCGAAATCACGTTTCAGGCTTTTTTCGAAAATGCGTAATTTGCGGAGAATAATTTCTTTATCGATGGATTCGGCCACCCTGGAAACGGGTATATGGCCCGTTACGACAGCTACGCGCAAGGCGCTGCTGGCCAGTATCATCAGTTCTTCTTCTTCGGCAAATTTCTTACCCAGGTATTCGGTATGTCCCGGATGGTCGAAATTGTCCGACTGAATATTGTCTTTGTTGATGGGTGCGGTAACCAATACGTCGCAAGCTCCTTTGGCGATATCTTCCGTAGCTTTTTCCAAAGCCAGAAAAGCCATTTCCCCCGCTTCCTTGGTCGATTCTCCTAAATCCACTTTTACGTCCTGATTCACCACATTGATGATGTTCAGTCGTTTCGGATTGGCTGAGATGCAGTTTTTTATCAGGTTAAAATCCAGATTGATATTCGGGATTGTTTTTTTGTGGTACGAACCCACTTTCGACAATCCATAAACAACCGGTGTGCAGGAGTCAAACATGCGCGGGTCGTTGAAGGTTTTCAAAATCACTTCATAACCCACTCCGTTCAGGTCACCATGCGTGATAGCTACGCGTACTTTATTTGATTTTCTAATTTCCTTTTCCATTTCTTCTCTTTGTCAAATCATTATTTTTTGAGCGATTTCATAAACTCAAACAAAAGGCGCGTGCCTACGCCCGAGCCGCCTTTGCTGCGGTAACTGTCTTTGCTCGCCAGGATGGACGGCCCCGCAATATCCAGATGTACCCACGGATAATCGGTAAAATGCTCCAGGAATTTCCCTGCCGTGATGGCACCTCCTTCGGCACCGCCAAGATTTTTAATATCGGCCACATCCGATTTTATTTGCTCACCGTATTCGTCCCAAAGCGGAAATTCCACCAGGCGTTCATATACTTCTTTTGAGCTGTCGTCCAGCTTTTGCAGGCGGGCGGCTTTGTTTTTCATTGCCACAATACCGTATTTGCCGATAGCACGGGCAGCGGCACCGGTCAGGGTGGCCAGGTCAATAACCATCTTGGGGTCATATTTTTGCGCATAGCTCAAGGCATCGGCCAAAATCAAGCGGCCTTCGGCGTCGGTGTTAATGACTTCCACGGTTTTGCCGTTGTGCATATTAATTACATCGCCGGGCGCATAGGCATTATGCGAAGGACGATTGTCCGTTGCCGGAATCAAAGCGATGGCATAAACGGGCAGTTTGGCCTTTGCAACGGCAAAAAGCGCAGTGGCAGCAGCAGCGGCACCTCCCATATCCATTTTCATGTCGTACATAAAATCGCCCGTTTTGATGTTCAATCCTCCGGTATCGAAAACCACGCCCTTCCCCACAAAAATATAGGGCTTTTTATTTGCGGCATTCTTGGGTTTCCATTCCATAATGGTGAAGGTAGGAGGGGTTTCACTGCCTTTGTTTACGGCCAGCAAACCGCCCATCTTCAGACTTTCGATTTTCGATTTGGAAAGCACTTCCACTTTCGCGCCGCTTTCCTTGCCCATCTTCTTAAACTCTTCGGCCAGTGTTGGGGCATCCAGTGTGGAGTGCGGTTCATTCATCAGGTCGCGGCTCCAACAGGTCGCCTCATTACTGATATTCATCAGCCGGATTTCTTCTTCGCTGATCTTCTTGTTCAGCAAGGCGATTTCCTGCAAAGTGTGGGAGGATTTCTTGGTTTTGTATTTATCAAAACTATAACTTCCCAACACCATGCCTTCGGCAAAATACAGCCCCAGGTTTTTACGTGTGTAATCTGCCAATTGAATATTGCTTATTTGCGCGCTTTTCAACTGTCCGAGCAATGCATCACCGGCTATACGTGCGGCTTCTTTTTGTTCGTACAGTTCTCCTTTTTTATCTAATACAACCACGAAAACGTGATGGTTTAAGCGATTGAATGCAAAGCTTTTTTGCTCGTCGGATAAATGACGGCGCAAATAATTTATTTCGGCTTTTTCCAGCGTCTTGTCTTTCAAATCGGTGTATTTGTCCACCAAAAGAATGTGATTGCGTTTGGGTTTCAGACGGGTTGATTTTATAATATTGATTGCCATAATTCCGTGCTTTTTGGTTAATTGATATAAATTACAAATTCCCTGTGGGAATAATTGTAATTTTGAAGCCGTAAAGTTATGCATTTTGACCGAAGATTAATCCCAAATAATGAATATAGAACAACTCACGGAAAAAGCACTTGATGGTAAGTTTCTTAGCAAGGAAGAGGGGCTGTTTCTCTACACGAATTTAAGTACGCCCGAGCTGATGGCTCTGGGGCATAAAATACGGATGAAATTGCATCCCGAGCCCAGGGTGGGCTGGATAATCGACCGCAATGTCAACTATACCAATGTGTGCGAATCGGGTTGTCAGTTTTGTAATTTCTTTGCCGGAAAAAATTCTCCGAAAGCTTATATTACCAATGCTGATGAATATCGTAAAAAGATTGAGGAATTGTATGCTTTAGGCGGTCGGCAATTGCTCTTGCAGGGTGGATTACATCCCGATTTGGGGATTGAGTGGTATGAGGACTTGTTCTCAAGCTTGAAGTCCGAGTTTCCGGATATCAAACTGCATGCTTTGGGTCCGCCGGAAATTGCACATATCGCCAGGCTGAGCGGGCTGAGTCACCGGGAGACATTGGAACGCTTAATTGAGGCCGGGCTGGACAGTTTGCCCGGAGCAGGGGCGGAGATATTGGTGGATCGTGTGCGCAAAGAAATTTCAAAGAATAAATGCTCTGCTGATGAGTGGTTTGCCGTAATGCATGAGGCGCATAAGCTGGGCCTGCTTACTTCGGTAACAATGATGCTGGGGCATGTGGAAACGCTTGAAGAGCGTTTTGAGCACCTGGTGCGTGCCCGTGAAGTACAGGCCATGAAGCCCGATGGCGCACCCGGTTTTGTTTCCTTTATTCCCTGGCCTTTTCAGGCGGAAGGTACGGCTTTGCAGAAGCGCCTGAAACGCAATTTCCATGTAACGACGGATGAGTATATTCGCTTTATCGCCATTAGTCGCATTATGTTGCCCAATATTCCCAATATTCAGGCTTCGTGGCTGACGGTGGGCAAGCAGGCGGGACAACTTAGTCTGCATGCCGGGGCCAACGACTTCGGTTCGATTATGATTGAGGAAAATGTGGTGTCGGTGGCCGGTGCCGATCATCAGTTTGATGAGGAGGGTATTCAGCGGGCCATACGCGAGGCGGGTTTTGAACCCTATTTGCGTAATCAGACTTTTGAAGCTGTGGAGAAGTTCGCGTTTAAAGGCTAAAAAGGTCGCAGATGCTTGAATAATTCCGCAGAGGAACCACTTTAACAATCCAAACTTATATGCCTTATATGGTTCTCAGAAATCTTTGTGCAACTCTGAGCCTTCTTTGCGCCCTTTGTGCCACAACTCCTTAATTTCCCTTAATTTCTTAATGTTAAAATCATCATCTAATTGAACGAATTAATCGAATTGTTATCCTCGTGTTCGCTCGGATGATTGCACTCACCGAAGGTCATCGAGCCTGTCGAGATGTTAGCCTTTTCTAATTTTTGATTTTTCATTTACGAATTTGTAAAAATCTCAACAGTGAAACACTGTGTCGTACTCTGTGTAACACCGTGAAACAATCAAAAATGGCGATAATGTTTTCTTTTTTTTGACGCTGATTTTTATGATTCCTATGATTTGTTTTTAAGCATTGCTTTGCAATACTTAAAAAGCTTCCGAAGTTTTTCAAAGAAAAACACAGGAAGCCAATCATATAAAATCATACAGATCTGCGTCTAAAAAACCTTAACCAATCTTCTACTGATACTGATTTTTTGGAGCCTGATTTCTCTGATTTACCTGATTCTTTTAAAATTTTCAGCCGGCTGAAAAATATAATCAGTAAAATCAGGCTCTAAATCTAATGGATACATCTTTGTGCAACTTTGTGTCTTCTTTGCGCCCTTTGTG
>CAYUAN010000066.1:0-5504 GCA_964442545.1 uncultured Prolixibacteraceae bacterium
CCCGGTGGTTTTGCTACTGATTTTCAAGTGTTCTCTGCAAATTGTTTTAGCCGGTTTTTCAAAGAAAAAACGGCTAAAACCTTGTCCCCCCTTTGGAAAAGGGGGAACCAAAGGGGGATTCTTTCTCGGTGGATTTTTTGAGAAAGTTGGGTTTGGCACGGGACGAGTCCGCTTCGCGCTGCGCGCTCGCGGAATCTGTGCCGGAAGGACGGATTCCTGCGCTTGGTTTTTGCTTGCAGAATGGTTCAAAAAAGATATAAGCCATCGGCATCTCGACTACGCTCGATGACCTTTGGTAAATGGGCTTGGCTCGGAACAAGTCCGCTTCGCTCGAAACGAGCTCGCGGAATCTATGCACCAGCTTCTGTCTTCCAGCTTCCAGGTTGCCGAGCGAAGTCGAGGCCCGGGCTTCCCCCTTCCCTACCCAATTACACATTTTTAACAACCCCCAAAATTTCTCCCGCACTCATTTTCACTACCTTTGTCATTCAAATATTTAATTATAAAAATACAAACATATGTCTGATATAGAAATTGCTCAAGGCGTCGAAATGAAACGCATCGACGTGATTGCAGCCAAGCTCGGAATAGAAGCAAAGGATTTGGAGCCTTACGGTTATTTTAAGGCCAAACTACCTTTGAAATTTATAGATGATTCGAAAATCAATAAAAACAAGCTTATCCTGGTTACCGCCATTACCCCAACGCCCGCGGGCGAGGGGAAAACCACGGTTTCCATCGGATTGACCCAGGCGATGAACCGCCTGAATAAAAACACAACCGTCGTACTGCGCGAGCCCTCCCTGGGGCCGGTTTTCGGTATTAAAGGCGGCGCGGCCGGCGGCGGTTATTCGCAGGTATTGCCTATGGAGGACATCAACCTGCATTTTACAGGCGACCTGAACGCCGTGGAGAAAGCGCACAACCTGCTCTCGGCCCTTATCGACAACCATATGCAACAAGGCAATAAGCTGAATATCGACCAGCGGACGATTAAGCTGAAACGCGTAATCGACATGAACGAGCGCGCCTTACGCCATATTGTTATCGGCCTGGGTGGAAAAACGCAGGGTATTCCGCGCGAAAGCGGTTTCAATATCACAGCCGCCTCGGAAGTAATGGCGACGCTGTGCCTGGCCAAAGATATTGGTGATCTGAAACACAAACTGGGCAATATTTATATCGGCGACACCTTCGACGGCAAAGCCATTTACGCCCGCGACATTAACGCGCAAGGCGCCATGGCCGCCCTGATGAAGGACGCCATTAAACCAAATCTGGTGCAAACCATCGAGGGAAATCCCGCCATTATTCACGGAGGCCCGTTTGCCAATATCGCCCAGGGAACTAATTCGCTGATCGCGACAAAAATGGGTCTTTCTCTTTCGGACTATGTAGTAACCGAGGCCGGTTTCGCCAGCGAGCTGGGCGCCGAGAAATTCCTGAATATCAAGTGCCAATATGGAGGTCTGACACCCAATGCCACGGTATTGGTGGTAACCATTCGCGCGCTGAAACACCATGGCGGCGTGAAAGCAGCCGATTTGGATAAGGAGAATACGGAGGCCGTGCGTACCGGACTGGCCAATATGGAAAAGCATATCGAGAACCTGATGATGTATAACCTGAAACCCATTGTGGCAATCAATCAGTTTACATCCGACACGGAGGCCGAGCTGGAAATCGTAAAAGATTTCTGTAAATCGAAAGGCGTAAAAGTTTCGGTGGCCGACGTTTGGGGACAAGGCGGTGGTGGCGCTTTGGAACTGGCCGAGATGGTAATCGAAAATGCAAATAATTGTACCGACTGCTTTAAGCCTTTATATTCCTTCGATCAAAGCATAGAAGATAAGATTAACACCATCGCCACCAAGATGTACGGCGCTGATCATGTGGAATATTCACTGGCTGCCAAGAAAGTGCTGAAGCGCGTGGTGGAACTGGGACTGGACAAACTGCCGGTTTGTATCGCCAAAACACAGAAATCGCTTTCGGACGACCAATACAAAGGCAATCGCCCGGAAGGATTTACGGTTAAGATTCGTGATGTGGAAATCAACTCCGGAGCGGGATTTATCGTGCCCATAGCCGGTACCATTATGCGGATGCCGGGACTGTCGCCGACGCCGGCAGCCGAGAAAATTGATATTATGGATGACGGTACAATCACGGGACTGTTTTAAGAAAATCGTTTCGTTTCGTCTGATAATTCACTCGGATAACAGGCTGTTTAGATGAAAAGAAAAAGGGTTTCAAAATTATTTGAAGCCCTTTGTTTTTCTGCATTATATTCTAAAAGCCATGAACCCGATTGACACGAATTTCTCAGATGCGGATTTTTATGATTCGGTATGATTCGACTTCCCGCGTTTTTCTTTGAAAAACTTCGGAAGACTTCTATCGCAATTCTACGGTTTCAAAGATTGCTTCAGGCTTTTTGCTCGGCAAATAAATAATTATTCCACAAAGTTTCACAAAGCATCACAAAGGCGCACAAAGAAGTTCTTCTTAATATATTCCAGGGGAACACTGATTGATGGTAATTTCTCAGACGCATATTTTTATGATTTGATATGCGGGATCCTGTTTTCTGCTTATGGTTCCGTAATATATGACTCAATTCGCTCGCGGGTAAGTTTCATCAATTCCTCTTCGGTGCTGTTTTTTACTACCTCGGCGGGAATGGCTTCGCCAAAACGAATATGAACCGTGCCCGGACGAATCATTTTCGAGACCTTATTATTTATTTTCCACAAGCCCGACATGCCAAAAGGCAAAATATTCACCTCGGCACGCTTTGCCATAACAAAAGGAAGTTTCTTGAACGGCCCCATTTCGGGTTTGCGCGAGCGGGTGCCTTCGGGTAAAATCATAATGTTGTGCCCGTTCTTAAGATGGTCCACGGCAGCTTGTATGGTGCGATAGGATGCACGGGCATTGGAACGATCGATGGGAATATTTCCGTAGGCACGCAACACATGGCCATAAATCGGCACTTTGAAGTGGCTTGCTGCCTGTATGCCCCAAAAATCCACCGGGATAAATCCCAGTAAAAGCGGGATATCATACATGCTCACATGATTCGACATAAACACATAGGTCTTGTCGGGGTCAATATTTTCCGTTCCGCTAACCTTAACTTTGATAAACAGTGCCTTGAAAAAAAACCGCAAGTAGGCGCGCACCCATCTCATATAAGTATCCCGTGGAAATAAGACACTGATGAGCAAAAACCACAGTAAAAAGATTACCAGCAGAATAAATGACACAAACCAAAGCCAGGCCGATATAATGTATTTCATTTGATTTCGAATTGTTATCGGCAAAGATACAAAAGAAAAAGCCCTGATTCCGCACCGATTGATATCAAATCCTTTATCGTTTTTTAGCGTATTTTTGCAGCCTGAATTCAACGAGATAAAATATGTTACACGTAAAAGTATTTCCACAAAACCCATATCAAATGAATACCCATCTATTGTACGACGAAAGCGGCGAAGGGGTATTGATTGACGCGGGCAACAGTAATGAGCAGGAGCTGCAGGAGCTGATTGATTTTATGGAGCAAAATAAAATCGAACTGAAAATGCTGCTAAACACCCACGGGCATATCGATCATATTGTGGGAAATAATGTTTTAATTGAACAATTCGGGCTGCAACTTTACGCACATAAAGCGGGATTAGGTTTTTATGAAGAAGCCGGGCAATTCAGTGCCTCGCTGGGCTTTGATTTGAAAGAGGCCCATAAACCCGATGTATATATCGAAGACGGAGACGAATTGAAATTCGGAAATACGACTTTGAAAGTACTCTATACTCCCGGTCATGCCGATGGTAGTGTTTGCTTTTACAGCGAAGAAAATGATCTGGTTGTGGTGGGTGATGTTTTGTTCCAACAGAGCATTGGCCGTACCGATTTGCCCACGGGCGATTTCGACCTGCTGGCACACAGCATACGTACCAAACTTTACACCCTGCCTCCGGACACGGAAGTATTTCCCGGGCACGGGCCAACCACACGAATATCTTACGAAAAACTGGACAATCCCTTTGTTCGGGGATAAAGAAAAAGGGCCGCGAAATTCGCAGCCCTTTTTTTATTGATTCGGAACAGTTTTATTGAACTATTACCTTTTGCATTACCACATCATCATCGGTTTGCAATTGCAAATAATACATTCCTTTGCTCAATCCGCTCAGGTCGATATCGTGCAATAAAGTACCCGACACATCCAATTGCTCGGCGGAAACCATGCTTCCCAAACTGTTGTAAAGCACAATCTTTATCCGCTTGTGTTTTTCCGTACTAATCTTCACGGTAAAGCGACCCGTATTCGGATTCGGGTAAACCGAAACATTCATTTCGTGCAGTTTCACTTCCTCTACGCCTACCGTGGCATCCTTGGTATTAAAGAAGTTGGAAGTCGAAAGACTATAATTCATGCCACCACCCGGGTTACAAGCATTCGGCAGACTTACCTTCAACATATAATAAACATCCCCTGCCGGCGGATTTAAATCCGTGTACGTGTGTTGAGTGGAAGGAATGGAAGCAATCAACTGCATTTGCAGCGAATCGGTTCCCCGATAAATATAATAAGTACCAAGTTCTGTTCCTTCATACGGATTCCACCACAGATTCCATGCACCGTTCTGGCCGACATTTACCGTCAGGTGAATCGTACGGTGATATGGCCCCCAAGGCGTTGCATAACCGCAAGTATCTACAGCTACCAAACGATAGCGATACGACATTTGCCGCGGATTTGAAGCGGGATCTATTAAAATTCCCGGCTCTGTACGGGCTTTTTTGCCGATTAAATGAAACTCATTATTCAGTGGGCCTTCTTTATAAACCAGAAAACTATCGATGCGCAGATCACTGTTTTGGTTCCACACAATCATATTATGACCGCTAACACTATCCACTCCTACAATACATAATTCGGGCGCGGGAACGGAAGCCGCATTAATTGTATCAATCCATGAAGTAACCGAACAACCGTTATTATCTATAATTGTAACCGTGTAATAACCGGAGGTTTTCACATAAATACTATTGGTGGTGGCACCGGTGGACCACAGATAATTGCTGTAACTTCCCTGAACCGATAATTCCATACTATCGTCTGTACAGGGCTGCAAAGGTGGCCATGAATGCTCTATCGCGGGAAGCTGTGTTGGGAATGACTGGATCCATGCAACATTGGAGAAGTTCCAACATGTTCCGTTATCCACGCGTACCTGATAATATCCCGGTTGTTTTACCCAAAGCACGGTATCGGTTTGACCGTTAAGATACAATCCTGTGCGAAGCCACTGGTACGTATTGCCCGGGTCATACCCTGTAACACTTAACTTCACACTGTCGCCGGGACAAATATGCAATATACCCGAAGGAGTAATATTGGCCACTGCCGGGCAAGCGGCGCCCCCACTTAAATGAATATAGTCCTGCTTAATCAAAGTATCCTGTTGATTCGTTGTGGTATCTTTTGCAAT
>CAYUAN010000067.1:0-10534 GCA_964442545.1 uncultured Prolixibacteraceae bacterium
AAAGAGTTGCTTGGTCGCCTTGATGGTTTCCAAAGCCAGTTTCACTTCTTCCGTAACTTCAAATGTCTCCTTGGGATTATTACAATTATCGCAATTATGGCAATTATCCTCCGGATAAATCTCACCGAAATAATAAAGCAATTGCTTTCTGCGGCAAATGGATGATTCGGCAAAGGATACCGTCTCCAGCAACAACTGCTTGGAAATCTCCTGCTCCGCTACCGGCTTGCCCTTGGCAAATTTCTCCAGCTTTTGAATATCATCATAACTGTAAAAGGTAATGCATTTTCCCTCGCCGCCGTCACGACCGGCACGGCCTGTCTCCTGATAATAAGACTCCAGGCTTTTGGGAATATCGTGATGCACCACAAAACGCACATCGGGTTTGTCGATGCCCATACCGAAGGCGATGGTAGCGACAATCACATCCACATCCTCCATCAGAAAACGGTCCTGATTATTTACCCGCGTGGCCGAATCCAGTCCGGCGTGATAAGGCAATGCTTTGATGCCGTTCACCTGCAGGCTCTCGGCTATCTCTTCCACCTTTTTGCGGCTCAGGCAATATACAATACCCGATTTACCGCTGTTCTCCTTTATAAAATGGATTAGGTCGCGAATTACATTTTTGGTCTTTGGGCGTACTTCATAATACAGATTTGCCCGGTTAAACGAAGCCTTAAACACCTTGGCATCAAGCATTCGCAAATTTTTCTGAATATCGCTTTGTACTTTGGGGGTTGCCGTTGCCGTCAGGGCGATTACGGGAACATTATCTGCAATCTGATCGATGATGGGCCTTAGTTTGCGGTATTCCGGCCGGAAATCATGGCCCCATTCCGAAATACAGTGTGCCTCGTCAATGGCAAAGAATGAAATCTGAATCTTTTTAAAAAACTCAATATTGTCTTCTTTCGTCAGACTTTCGGGCGCCACATACAACAACTTGGTTTTCCCCGAAATCAAATCCTCCCGCACCGTATCCATTTCACTGCGGCTCAACGACGAGTTCATCACATGCGCAATACCGTTCTCGGAAGCAAATCCGCGAATGGCATCCACCTGGTTTTTCATCAAAGCAATCAGCGGGGAAATAATAATAGCGGTTCCCTCATACATGATCGCGGGCAATTGATAACAAAGCGACTTACCACCGCCCGTGGGCATGATGACAAAGGTGTCATTCCCGGCAAGTACGTTTTTGATGATTGCCTCCTGATGCCCTTTGAATGAAGAAAACCCAAAAAAATTCTTTAAAACTTCATTCAAAGATTGATCTGTTTTAACAGCCATAATTCATCCTTTACTTAAAAAATTGAAAATGTTTCCCAATTCGGATTATAAAATTAACAAAAAAAAACATAGACTGCGACAAGAAAAATTGAAAAAAGTTTTTAAATACCTAAATAGGTCGAATTATGTCTTATCAAATAATTGCACCAAGCGAATAGCACCCAATTACACATTAATTGATACATTTGCATAAATCCAAATAATTGCGGGATATGGAAAAACAGATAAAAGAGATTGCACGACGGGCGATAAACGAAGAGGCACAGGCTATCAGCCGTTTGGCCGACCGTATTGACGCGGATTTCGAAGCGGCGGTGCAAAGCATCCTCCGGTCGAAAGGACGCCTTATAGTAACGGGCATCGGCAAAAGTGCCAATATCGCCACCAAGATTGTGGCTACGCTAAACTCTACAGGCACGCCGGCTGTTTTTATGCACGCGGCGGATGCCATCCATGGCGATTTGGGCATTGTGCAAAAGGACGATGTGGTTATGTGTATTTCCAAATCGGGCAATACGCCCGAAATCAAAGTGCTGATTCCTCTGGTAAAATCCATGGGAAATACTTTGATTGCCAATGTGGGCAACCGCGATTCCTTTTTGGCCCGCCAGGCCGATTATGTGATTGACAGCACCGTGGAAAAGGAGGCCTGCCCCAATAATCTGGCCCCCACATCAAGCACTACGGCCCAATTGGTTATGGGCGACGCCTTGGCCATAGCTTTGCTGGAAATGCGCGGTTTTTCCGACCGTGACTTTGCCCGTTTTCATCCGGGTGGCGCTTTGGGCAAGCAATTGTATCTGCGTGTGGAGGATTTGTGTATGCAAAACGAAAAGCCGGAAGTGGGGCCCGATGAAAATATCCGCAATATCATTATTGAGATCTCTTCCAAACGCCTGGGTGCTACCGCGGTTATTGACGAAGGCAAACTCATTGGCATTATCACAGACGGCGATATTCGCCGCATGATGCAGAAATATGATGATGTGGACCCGCTCAAGGCCCGGGATATTATGTCGGCCAACCCGATGACCATCGGGAAAGAGCAGTTAGCTGTTTCGGCCCTGCGGATAATGAAAGAGCGCAATATCACCCAATTGCTGGTTATGGAGGGCGAAAACTATTTCGGGGTAATTCACCTGCACGATATTCTTAAAGAAGGTATTTTATAGGTGCGGCAAATCGAATGGCATAGCAGCCCGAGGGATACGCGCATACTGTCGCGGCTCTTATTGGTGCTTTCATTTTTCATTTTAAGTTTCTCCGCTTTTGCCACACAAAACGAAGGACTGACCACCGGCAGCAAAAAAGATAAAATTGAAATTCCGGTGCCTGCTCAGGAAAATATTGAAAGTACAAAAAGCCGCACGCAATATTTCGCTGATGGCGATATCGGAAATTATATTGTCAGCTTGATACGCCCCTATTTCCAGTATTCACGCATGAGCTATGTGGCGGCACTCTTGATTTTCCTGATTTATCTGTTCTATTTCCGCTATATCGATATTTACGAATACGAGCCCTGGAAAAATATTATTCTGACTTTCCTCGCGGGGATATTCTTTGCCGATATGGGATTAATCTTTTACGACAGTGTGGCGGTATTCCTCGGCTGGACAATCAATGACAATTTCATCAGCGACCTGTTTTACACCATATTCGTGATTGGCGGCATTGAGGAGAGCGTTAAGATTATTCCGCTGCTGTTTTTATTGCGCTATACCAAGGTGATTAACGAGCCCGTGGATTATATCGTCTATGCGGGTGTTGCCGCACTGGGCTTTGCCTTTTCCGAAAACGTGATGTACTTCGATCGCCACGGCGCAAGCATTGTGTTGGGGCGGGCCTTAACGGCTGTGGCCCTGCACACCAGTTTGTCGGCTATTGTGGCTTACGGTTTTGTGCTGCGCGACTACCGCAAACAAGCAAATGCTCCGCTAAAAATGTTTCTGATTGCCATTAGCATGCACGGGCTGTACGACTTTTTCCTGATTAACCCCCTGGCGAGAACCTTTGCCATTATTTCCTATCTTATTCTGTTTAGCAGCATTACGATTTTTAACGGAATCATTTCCAACAGCCTGAGCAACTCACCTTATTATAACCGATCGGTGCATCTGGAGATTCGAAAGATTCAAACCCTGCTAATCGGCGGCCTGGTGGGCATATTTCTTTTACAATTCCTTTTGGTTTGGGTGAGCGAATCCATGGCGGCGGCAGAAGACAGCTTTATGTCATCTCTGCTCGTTGCGGCCATCCTTATCCCCGCCCTCGCCTTGCGCTTCGGCAATATCCAACTGCATCCGAGAAAGTGGAAAAGCATTCGCATTCCGTTTTTATTCCGTAAGATCATGATTGATGATGTGGAGGACGACCTGGTGAAAGTGCGCCTGCAAATACGGCCGCTCACGCGAAACAAGCTGATGAATATGTATTTGCCCAATGCGGGAATCATTTACAAACAACAGGACGACAGCAAGAAACGGCGTTGGTTTTATGTAAAGCTGGACGTAGCCGCACCACCGACCGAGTTTAATAACCGCCATATCATCATCCGTTCGAAGTTCGGGAACGAGCTGTTCAATAAGGAATCCGGAATGGGTATGGCCGGAATTTATCTGGTAAACAAAGCGACCAACAAACCGGCTTTTATCGGCTGGGCCGCGGTAGAAAAGCTTCTTTAATTTGATTTAAAGCCTGCGCCAAGACTTTTCGCGAAACCGCCACATTCATCCGCATAAAGCCTTCACCTCCCGGACTAAATACCGTTCCGTCGTTCAAGCCTACGCCCGCCTTGTTGATTAGAATATCCGTCAACTGCTTTTGCGAAAGGCCCAAAGCACGGAAATCCAGCCACAGCAAGAAGGTCGCTTCCGGGGTACGGAAACGGATTTGCGGTAAATTTGCTTGCAAAAACTCTTCTGTAAAACGGATATTTCCCTGCACATAATCCAACATCTGCAATCGCCAGTCATTGCCGCAGTCGAAGGCGGCCTTAGTGGCCACAGTCCCCATTATATTCCCGCTGAATAAGTGCATGGCGTCCATCGTTGCCTGATATTTTTTCATCAAAGCGGGATTTCGGATAATTACAAAAGAAGTACTCAGCCCCGCCACATTAAAGGTTTTACTGGCGGCCATAAAGGTGATGGTGCGCGCGGCCGCCTCAGGCGACAAAGTAGCCACGGGTATATGCTTTTGCGGAGCGAAAACCAAATCGGCATGAATCTCATCCGAAAATATCAATACATCATAACGCGTACAAAGCGCCACCAATCGTTCCAACTCCTCCGCGGTCCACACACGGCCCACGGGATTATGCGGATTGCTCAGCATAATGGCTTTTACACCTTGTTTAAAGCGCCGTTCCATATCGGCAAAATCCATACGATAATACAAATCATCTTCCACCAACGGATTATAGACCAATTGCCGTTTATTGTCGCGAATGGTGATATAAAAGGGAAAATACACCGGCGGCTGCACCATCAGGGCGTCACCCGCTTTGGAAAAGGCGTAAGTGGCCATCATCAGGCCCGGCACCACGCCCGGACTAAAACTGATTTCTTCCGTTTGCACCTGCCAGCCGTAACGATCCGACAGCCATTTGCGGATGCTCGCGTGAAACTCCCCGGAGCGAATACTGTAGCCCATCACGGGATGCTCCAATCGTTTTTTCAGGGCATTCATCACACAGGGCGGCGTTTCGAAATCCATATCGGCCACCCACATCGGAATCACATCCGCACGGCCGAAATAGTCCTCGCGCAAATCGTATTTTACACTGTCGGTATTCGCGCGCTTGATTATTTTATCAAAGTTGTAGTTCATAGCTCTTGCTAATTTCCGGCAAGATAAAAAAAAACAGAGCAATCCGGGGATTGCTCTGTTTTTTTATGTTTATGTTGGTAAAAGGCGATTCAAGAATCGCCTTTTACCATAACTCCTTAAGATAAACTCCTCAGCAAAAGCCGCAGGACAGCATTACTTAATAATGTCCACGCTACGCTTCACAAAGTCAGCCAGGTCTTTACCTTTCAGTAATCCTTGCGACAATTTGGCCAGGTCAACCAATTGTTTCGCCAGCGTTTCCTTCTCTTTCTCGTCCTTCACCTCGGCCACTTTGCTAACCAAGGGGTGATTGGTATTCACCACCAGGTTGAAGCTGTCGGGCATATCGCCCATAAAGGCCATTTGTCCGCCGCCGATTTGCTGCATATCCTTCATCCGGCGCATAAACTCCGGCTGCGTGATAATCACCGGCTGATCGCTTTCGCTCAGATTCTCGAACACCACCGTATAAGACTTGCTGTCCAGCTCTTTCTCGAACAGCGGTTTCAGTTCTTTCTGCTGCTCTTCGCTCAGTTTCGAAACCTTGTTCTCCTCTTTCACAATCAGCTTATCCAGCGTATCGGCATCCACACGGGCAAATTTGCTCTTCTCCATCTTACGCTCCATAAAATCAATCCAGTGGTTATCCAGCACACCATCCATCAACAATACGTCGTAACCACGGTCTTTGGCATTCTGGATATACGGATATTGATCATCGGTATTGCTGGCATATAAGAATACCACCGTGCCGTCCTTATCGGTCTGGGCACCTTTCACTTTCTCTTTATACTCGTCCAAAGTGAAGTATTTATCATCGGTATTCTTCAGCAGTACAATGTCTTTGGTGCGCTCGTAGAATTTCTCGTCGCTCAGCACGCCATATTGGATAAATACCTTGATATCATCCCATTTCGACTCGTAGTTTTCACGGTCTTTCTTGAAAATCTCCACCAGTTTGTCAGCCACTTTCTTGCTGATATGGCTGGAAATTTTCTTCACATTGGCATCGCTTTGCAAATACGAACGCGATACGTTCAAAGGAATATCCGGCGAATCGATTACTCCGTGCAGAAGCGTTAAGAAATCCGGCACGATATCCTCTACCGAATCGGTGATAAATACCTGATTGGAGTAGAGTTGAATCTTATCCCGCTGCACCTCGAAATTCTTTTTCACCTTGGGGAAATACAAAATTCCGGTCAGGTTAAAAGGATAATCCACATTCAGGTGAATATGGAAAAGCGGTTTTTCGAATTGCATCGGATACAGTTCGCGATAAAACTCCTCATAATCCTCATCCTTCAGTTCGGAAGGCGACTTTTTCCAAAGCGGGTCGGTATTATTGATAATACGCGGTTTCTTTACCTCTTTGGTTTTCGGGTTACCGTCCTTGTCTTTCTCGCCTTCGATTTCTTCGAAAGTAACTTCCTCGCCAAACTGAATCGGCACAGGCAAGAATTTACAATATTTGTTCAGGATACCCAAAATACGGTCTTCCTCCAGAAACTCTTTGGAGTCTTCGGCAATCTTCAATATGATTTCCGTTCCACGGTCACGCGGCTCGATTTCCTCCAAAGTATATTCGGGGCTACCGTCGCAGGCCCAACGAACAGGCTTGGTACCCTTACCTTTTTTATAGGTCTTGGTCAGGATTTCCACATGGTCGGAAACCATAAAGGCCGAATAGAAA
The DNA here is from genome assembly GCA_964442545.1 of uncultured Prolixibacteraceae bacterium. GTDB lineage: Bacteria > Bacteroidota > Bacteroidia > Bacteroidales > UBA1556 > UBA6267. The sequence continues at coordinate 6,818 of CAYUAN010000067.1, forward strand.
CCCAGTCCGAAATGCCCGATAATATTGGCACCATCCACATCCTTGAATTTCTCAACAAATTCCTCGGCACTGGAGAAGGCGATTTGATTGATGTATTTATCTACCTCTTCGGCCGTCATACCAATACCACGATCGATTACCTTCAAAGTACCGGCCTCTTTGTCCAGCTCTACTTTGATGGTCAGACCGCCTAAATCCATATCCACTTTACCGCTGCGGTGCAAAGCTTTCAGTTTTTCCGTAGCATCCACAGCATTGGAAACCAGCTCACGCAAAAATATCTCGTGATCCGAATACAAAAACTTCTTGATTACCGGAAAAATATTCTCGGTTTGAACATTAATTTTTCCTGTTTGCATAGTTTTATATTTTTTAGTTTTTATTCTGTTTTCTAATTTTACAAAGTTATCCCGCAAATATGCAGGATTCCGGCAGCGCCATTAGCAAAGCTTATGCCATGGCGTAAATCGAGGGCTATTGCTGACATATTGACAATAATTTAGTACTTTGGCGATTCAAATCGAAAACAAAAATGCGTCCGATCTATTTTGCACATGCCAACGGTTTCCCGGCGGAAAGCTATCAATGTTTTTTTAAGCATCTCAGCGGCTTCCGGGTGGATTATATTCCTGTTTTGGGACGGGCGAATATTCCGAAAAGTCATGGCATCACGCATTTAGCCAAAGAAATCATCGCGGACGTGCAGCGAAGGTATGATGCACCCGTAACGGCAATGGGCCATTCGGCCGGAGCGATGGCGCTTCTGGTGGCCAATGGTATGCAACCCGGATTGTTCGACAAGCTGATTTTGCTGGAGCCCGCCTTTTTTCATCCCCTGAAACGGCGCGGGATTGAACTTCTGCGCGCCATCGGGCTGATGGACTTATTGCCCATTGTAAAGCGGGCGAAAAACCGACGTGAACTATTCGGCAGCCGGGCCGAGGCGGAAGAATATTTTTTGCAGCGGCCATTTTTTCGCAGTTTTCATCCCGAATGTTTTCAAAACTATCTGGAATACGCCTTGGCAGAGGAAAACGGAAAAATACGGTTGCGTATTTCCGCAGGTGAAGAAGCCGCTGTTTATCGCGCGGTGCACACCCGCTTGCCCAAAGCGATGAATAATTTGGATGCCCTATTTATTTATGGTGCCAAAACGCGGATGTTAAACGAAATGGATATTTTTTGGTGGCAAAAACGCTTTCCGAATATTCCCGTGCGGGCGATTAACGAAGGCGGCCATATGTTTCCGTTGGAAGTGCCTGCGGAAACGGCGGAGGTGATTAAAGATTTTTTAAACTAAACTATCCGGAATTACGGGAAATTATAAAGCTGATTTGTGCATATAAATTTCAGCTCCCACCCTATCCTATCCTTATTCAATACGAATATTCGATTGAAAAATAGTGCCATTACAAAAATACGAACGGTCTGCATGAGTGCAAGCAGTAGCGGGCGGAGCGGCATCCCGCGCGCTGCGGGGCGGATGTGCAGCAGGGGCGGCAGAGCGACCGCCGGAAGCTCCTGCCGCCCCGTAGCGAAACACCGCCCGGCAGGGTGCGGATACAGCGGAGCACGCGGTCACTGCCCTGCTAATTAGAAGTATTTAACTATTTATTTTTCAGAAAATTACCTCCGTATTGATTAATAAACTACTTTCGCGCCTTATTAATTACAGCCGTCGGGTATGTCATTTTTCGATTTTAGCGGTGCGAGGCACAGAAACGAATCTTTGGGCGACATCGGGTCACGGTTAAAACGAAAATATAATGATGACATTCGAAAACAGCGGGCTTCGCGACGAATTGCTTATGGCAATTGGCGAAATGGGATTTAGCGTCCCTACTGAAATTCAAGAGCTTACCATCCCGCAATTAGCTAAAAGTGATAACGATTTGATTGCCCTGGCGCAAACCGGAACAGGCAAAACAGCGGCTTTCGGGCTGCCCCTGCTGAACCGTATTGACGCGGCGAGTAAAGAGACGCAGGCTCTGGTTTTGTGTCCAACGCGCGAGCTGTGTTTGCAGGTGGCGGGCGATATTGAGCGTTACGGAAAATATTTTGAGAAGTTCAGGGTAACAGCGGTTTATGGCGGTGCCAGTGCCGAGAATCAGATTGCCGATTTGCGCAAAGGCGCGCAGGTGGTGGTGGGTACGCCCGGACGAACGCTGGACCTGATAAAACGTAAAAAACTGAAGGTAGGCGCCATACGCGTGCTGGTACTCGACGAGGCGGATGAGATGCTGAGTATGGGTTTTAAGGACGAGCTGGACGCCATATTGGAAAATACGCCTTCGGAACGTCAGACGATGCTTTTTTCGGCCACAATGCCGGATGATATTATTCGCATTTCGAAGCAATATATGCGCAATCCGGTGGAGATTTCGGCCGGGAAACGGAATGTGGGTGCCACGAATGTGGAACATGAATTTTATGTGGTAAAAGCCAGCGACCGTTATGATGCTTTGAAGCGAATCGCGGATATGAATCCGAATATTTACGGCATTATCTTTTGCCGTACACGGCGCGAAACCAAGGAAGTGGCTGAAAGGCTGATTCGTGACGGATATAATGCCGACGCATTGCACGGCGACCTGTCGCAAGCGCAACGCGACCATGTGATGAAACGTTTTCGCGAACGGGTATTGCAGATTTTGGTAGCTACGGATGTGGCCGCCCGTGGCCTAGACGTGAACGAGCTGACGCACGTAATCAATTATAACCAGCCGGATGAGGCGGAGGTGTATATTCACCGTAGCGGCCGTACGGGCCGTGCCGGAAAACGGGGTATTTCGATTTCGATTATTCATAAACGCGAGATGAAGAAAATAGCCCACCTGGAAAAGCTGGTGGGGAAAAAGTTTAGCCGCCGAATGGTGCCGAACGGGAAAGAGATTTGCGAGAAGCAATTGTTTAACCTGGTGGATAAGATGGAAAAGACGGTGGTGGATACGGAGCAGATTGAGCCTTTTATGGAGGTGATTTATAAAAAGCTGGAATGGCTGAGCCGTGAGGAACTGATACAGAAGTTTGTATCGGTGGAGTTTAACCGTTTTTTGGAATACTATAAAAATACCCGCGACCTGAATGTGGATGTAAACCAAGTGGACCGCAAGGAGCGGAAAAAGACCAAGAAAGGCCGTGCACAAAGGGATGAGGATTTTGCGCGTTTCCATATCAATGTAGGTTCGAAAAGCAATGTTTCGCCAAGTCAGTTGATCGGGATGATCAATGACGCCACCAAGACCCGCGACCTTGAAGTGGGACGTATCGAGATTTTGAAGAAGTTTTCGTTTTTTGAGGTTCCGCAAGCGGAAAAGGATTTTATCCTGGAGTCGTTTCGTGATTTCGATTATAAAGGAATGGAGATAAGTGTTGAGGAAGCACAATCGCGGCGTGAAGACGCTGCCGGACGCGGAAGACAGTTTAAGAAGTCGCGCAGTAAAAGCGGAAAAGGAAAGCGCTATGGTGACAGCGGCGGACGACGTGGCGGTGATAGCGGCAAACGCAGGAAGTTTAGCGGACGGAAAGGGAGATAGGATTTTTTTTGGAGTGATGGAGCGATTGGGCGAAAGAGCGAAGGTGCGAGAGAACGATGGGACGATGGGACGAATGGGCGATGGTGCGATGGGACGAAAGAGCGATGGGGCGAATGGGCGATTGAGCGATGGGGCGAATGGACGAAAGAGCGAAGGGGCGATGGTGTGAGATTGCGAGAGT
>CAYUAN010000068.1:0-2864 GCA_964442545.1 uncultured Prolixibacteraceae bacterium
ATAGACTGGCGAATACGGTTCCATTAGCAGATTCCCAATTCCCAAAATAGTTCTATATATTGGAAATATTCCAAAATAGAGAAAAGATAATTAAAGCGTGTAAGGTAAAAATCTATATATCAGTTAAATATGGTTTCTGGCACATGTATTGCTGAACTATATGCGAGGAAAAAATAATACTGAAATAGAGGTAGGAGTTTATTTTGGAATAATCCTTAAAAAAATGGTTACCCTTTGGGTAATCATTTTTTTTATGCCTGCTGTTTTTTTCGGGTGCGTGTACTTTTACTACATTTGTGTTTCTTAACTAAGCTTTATGATTGTATTTGCGCCCGCTAAAATAAACCTGGGATTATTGGTTTTGAATAAACGTCCCGACCATTACCATAATCTGGACAGTATTTTTTATCCTGTTCCCTTATTTGACTTTGTGGAAGCTGTTGTGGCGGACGATTTTAGCTTAAAGGAAAGCGGTTTTCGTGTTGCGGGTTCCGTTGTGGATAATTTGTTGTACAAGACCTGGGAATTAATGCGTGATCGCTATGGTATCGGGGGGCTTAAGGTGCATTTGCATAAGCGCATTCCTATGGGAGCCGGCTTGGGTGGCGGATCCTCCGATGCTTCGGCTTTGATAAAAATTATCAGTACGCTTTATTCCTTGCATCTGAGTATTGTTGAGATGGAACGCCTGGCTATGGAAATAGGCGCGGATTGTCCGTTTTTTATTCGCGCTAAAGCGGTACGTGCCCGTGGAATCGGGAATGAATTTAACAAAATCGAGCTCGATTTAGGTGCTTATTATTTGGTTTTGGTAAAACCGGATATACATATCTCCACTGCGGAAGCATATAGCGGTGTGCATCTGGAAGGCGCGTCAACCGCTTTGTTTGCAGATCAAATTCCGCCCAAAGAGCAGTGGAATCAAACCTTTGTCAATTCGTTTGAGAAACACCTGTTTCCGAAATATCCCGTTTTGGCAAATCTTAAAAATCAATTAATACAAATGGGGGCTTTTTATGCTTCCATGTCCGGTAGCGGTGCCACAATTTACGGTTTGTTTCACGAGCCGCCACTAATTCCCCGGGACTGGAAACAGCATTTTGTTTGGTCGGGAAAACTGTAATGATTATTTCGGTGCGATACGGAGCAGAAACAAGGCCAGAGCGGCAAAAATAATATTCGGAATCCAAACGGCAACCAGGGGAGATAGTGTGCCGTAATTGGCAAATACGGTGGACACCTGCATAAAGATGATATAGGAAAAACTGATCAGTATGCCCAGGGCCAGATGCAGTCCGATTCCGCCGCGTACCTTACGGCTGGAAAGTGATGCCCCGATTACGGTAAGAATCAAGGTAGCAAAAGGAAATGCTACCCGTTTATGACGTTCCACCTCGTAAAATTTAATATTTTTCGAACCTTTAATCTTTTCGCTTTCAATAAAATCCTTTAACTGAAAGTAATTCATCAATTCGGTTTTCTTTACCTTGCTGGAGAAATCTTCCGGCACTACATTTAATTTCAGTTGAATGGTATCGCCGTAGGCAAAATGCGTTTGGTCGCTTTCCATGTTTCGTACCATATAATTATGTGCTTCCCAAATATTTGTGGTGGAATCATAAGTAATATTCCGTGCCGCCATTTTATAGGTCAAGCGGTAGTTCTTAATCTTTTCCAGGGTGAAATTATGCCCGATGTTTTGATCATTGCTAAAACTCTCGACATAGAGCAGTTCGCCAGGTTTGTCCTGTATATGTATGTTCCGGCCGGTATTATAATTTTTGGTATGGATGTATTTATCCTCAAAGGCCGTACGGATACGGTTGGTTTGCGGAATCAGGAAATTCGACAGATAAAAAGACATAATTGCCAGAACAGTGGCCGAAATCATATAGGGGCGTAATAATCTGTGGAAACTGACTCCGCTGCTCAAGATGGCGACAATCTCCGTATTGTATGCCAGCTTTGAGGTGAAAAATACTACCGCGATAAACGTAAACAGCGGGCTGAACATATTGGTAAAATAGGGGATAAAGGTCAGGTAGTACGAAAATACAATTTCTTTCAGAGGAGCGTGGTTCTTGAGAAAATCATCAATCTTTTCGGAAATATCGAAAATAATTACAATAACGATAATCAACATTATCGTAAAAAAGAATGTCCCCAAAAATTTGCGGATGATATACCAGTCGATTTTCTTCATCTAATCAAATTGTGCTGCAAATCTACACTTTTCATTCAATAACGTAGCCAATATTGAATTGTTTCATGAGCCAAGGTCAGGCAATGCGATACAGCTTGCCGGGCAATGCTTTTACAGCCCCCTTAAACTCAAGCCCTAAAAGCAATGAAGCCGTTTTGGAGACGGGGATATTACTGCTCAGGCTGATTTCATCAATGGAATGTTCGCGGCTGTCCATAATAACCTCGATAATCTTTTGTTCTTCGGCATTAAAATCCGCAAAAAGCGCTTTCTGAACTTGCTTCGGTTTGCTCTCGTCCACCTGCCAGTCCAGTGCTTTCATCAAATCGCCGGCACTGTTTATCAGCATAGCGATATTGTTTTTAATCAGGTTGTTGCAGCCGCGCGAGAGTTCGTCATCCGGCCTGCCGGGAAATGCCATCACATCACGATTGTAGTCCATGGCCAGTTTTGCCGTAATCAACGAGCCGCCTGAGGCCTTGGATTCCACAACCACCGTAACATCGGCCATGCCGGCAACAATACGGTTGCGCATAGGGAAATTTTGGCGGTCGGGGATGGTGCCGGGCAGATATTCGGTCAGCCAGCCGCCCTGCTCAAGCATGCGTGCGGCGGTTTTGCGGTTGGTGGCGGGATAAATACGGTCGAGTCCGTGGCCGAG
>CAYUAN010000069.1:0-9866 GCA_964442545.1 uncultured Prolixibacteraceae bacterium
TTTGTCGTTGGAAAACAAATGTTTTATTGCATTCATTAATATTGGAGCGGCTTTCCGAAACAAGTCCTTTTTTTTGGAAGTAAATCTGTATTTTTCCGCTGTATTTTTAATCTGCTGGTTAAAAAGTTTCGGACTCAGTACAGGTAAAAGTAAACAGAATGAGTGAAAAAGGTTATGACCGTGCATTGATATTTATACCATTGGCCGGTATCAGTGTCCCTTGTATGCTTTGCGCTTTTTCTGAGCGGCTTTGTGGCGTTGCTTCTCCATGCGTTTTTTGGTTTTTTGAGAATCAACCACCGTTCCGCAACTCTGCATAGTAAAAGCAGCCGGAATACTGATAATCAAGGCAGCGATGCTAAGTTTTTTCCAGTTCATAATCAGACAATTTTAGTTTTTTATTCAGCTTTCTAAAATGGTTTTCGGTAAACATCGCAGTCTTCGGCCTTTACATTGTGGCCGGAGTAGTGCGCCGTTTCTTTTTACCTCCTTTGAACCAGCGTTTCAGGAAGAATTCACGTTTGTTATAATTGTAGCGCTCGGCTTTTTTATAATTTCGTTTCATCTCCTTTTTTGTGCGCTTCGACTGATGACTCGCATGTTCACGCACGGCTTGCTGATAGGCTTCCTCTGCTTCCTTTTCTTTTTCGCGTTGTTGCTTCTCCCGTTCACGCATATCGCGCTTTTGCTTATGACGCACACGCCATTTATGACAGGATGCAGTACCCAAACCAATACTCAGAATGAAAAGAAATAAAACTAATCGCTTGAATCTCATACGTTATTTTTCTTGTGCTTTTAGTTTAACGTAAATCCCGGGCAATTAATTATCATCTCCCTCAATATATTCAATCTCGGCATCGGGCAGATATTTCTTTACATTCTTTTTCTCGGTTTTATCCATAGTGTCTTCAGGAAGCTCAACGTATTCCAAATCAGTTAAGTCCTCAATGTCTTGCGGTAAATATTCCAACGGATTATGTCCTAAAAGCAAGCGCTCCAGACTTTGTAATCCGCTGATGTCTTCCGGTAATTCGCTTAAATCGTTGTAGGACAGGTCTAATTGCTCCAGCTCGTCAAGTTTGCCGATGCTTTCCGGCAATTCTTGCAATTTGTTATGCGATAAATAAAGCTCTTTGAGCATGCCGTAATCGCCGATACTTTGTGGCAACTCTTCCAATTCGCAATGCGACATATTCAGAACTTCCAGTTTTTTCAAAGGGGTAATCGCCTTTAAAACCTGACGGGCATTGAGGTGTTCATTAAAACTCAGGTCCAGGTTCAGCAGGTTTTTTAATCCGGCTACCTCGGGCGAAAGGCTGCGCAACTTATTATCCTTCATAATTAGCGTTTCAATCGTGCCCACCTGGCTCAAAAACTTAAACGATGTATCCCATTCGCAAGAGGGATTGCCGCTTAAGTCCAGCTCCGTCAGCTCCTGAATATTTGCCACCTCCCATGGGATCGTGTCCAGATTAAGGTATGAGAGGTCCAGTGCGGATAGGGAAGAAATGGCCGATAAGGGCGTAAATGCCTTATTCAGGTTTAAGTCTTTATTTCCGGACAAACTGATGTATTCCAAGTCAATGCCCTTGATGCCTTCGGGAATTTCTTGCAATGGATTGAACCCGATATAAAGCCGCTCCAGATTACCGTAAAAACGTGGATTGCTTACATCAAATTTAATGTGTGTAAAATTGTTGCTATCCAGATACAATTGTTGCAGGTTTACCAAACGAATCATCTCGCGTGGCAACTCGCTTAAATTATTATTGGTCAGTTTTAATATTTGTAAGCGGCGAAAACGCCCGATATCACGCGGCAGTTTATCCATGCCCTGACCCGACAGATCGAGAATGTAAACTTTGCCCGGATCTTTCAGGGCTTTATCCAGATTTGTATAAACCTTTTCCTCGGCCAGTTCTTCTTCGGACAAAAGTGTTTGTGCCCAAACCGACTGGACAAAAAAGAATAGTAATACGCTGATAAATGTACTCAATTTCATAGTTCCTTAGTTTTCAATTATTATATGTGAAACCGCACTGCCGCGCCTTTTCGGATATAGCCGGGTGGATGCTTCACAAATGCTTACTTTGGCCCTCAAAAATAGGAAAATATATGAAACGGCAAACGGCTTCTTCCGAAAGGGAATGGAAAATTTATATCGAAAAATCTCCTTCGACGGTAGCGGCGTTTCCGTCAGGATTGGAGTACCGGAGCAGTGCTATTGAAGCTGCTGCTGTTCAAAAAATATGATGCTTTAAATTTAGCGGTATTAGTTTGTGCTCCTCTGCGATACTTTGTGAGACTCTGTGTACTAACTATTTGCTAGTTGTGCAAAGAATGCAGATAAGGCCTAAAGGTGCGTAAAGGGTTTTTTGAACAGCCTTGCTTGCGCGTTTTTATCAAACGTAGTTTAATTAATAGCTACATTTTAAAAAGCATCGAAAACTTAAATGAAAAGTTATCCCATTCATCCGCGAAGGCATAGGCGCCATATCGATAAAAGGCCCCGATGCCAATGCTTGTGATGCCGGATTTTAAGATAGAGTTTAGCATAATGCCGCTTTCGAAATAGCCCTGCTCCAAGGTTTGATAGGTCACATTGGGGTAGGGGTGCTGCAGCGAGCCGATGGTAAAATTCGTAATAAACTCAGGCTGCGGAACAAATCGCTTATCGCCAAACAGCAGACTGCCGAAGTCGTGGCGGTAGAAAACACTGAAATAGCGGTCACCGAGGAACTCGTTCATGCGCATGGTGTTGAAACTGTTGGGCGACTCCAGATAAAAGGCGGCATAACTGCCCCGCCCGTTATACAGTTGATACCAGGGCATATTTTGGTCGGCATCAATCCAGCCTCCGCGCAAGCTAATGCTGCTTTTTCCCAGATAGCGAATAAAAAAGCTTTTGCTCAGTTGGGCGTCAATTCGCTGGTAGTCGGGATTATCCTGCACATCGCCCGCGTTTTTATAGGAGCCGTGCGTATAGCGGATATTCAAAATGGGGTATTTGGTTCCCAGGGAAAATTGATATGCCGGATTGCGCACGATTTTTTCTTTGTAGGCGAAACGCATCTCCAGATATGCTTCTTCGAATTTGCTCACGGGCCCGGCATCAGGGCTTTGTGCCGGGGGTGGAATACTGCTTTCCAGGGTGCGGCTTTTGTCAAAACGGCGGTAACCGGTTTTCCAACTGAAGTTGCGAATCAAGCGGAAACTCAGCTCGCCCTGAATCAGGTCCACATAATTCATCCGGCTGATGAGGAAATTGCGGTAAAGGTCCGAATTGTAAAAGGAGTTTTTCTGAAAGCTCATTTGGGCGGCGCTTTCTTCCACATCGTGGCGGTAAATAAAGCTCAGGCGGGTTTGCGATTTTTGGTGCAGGATAAAATCCACGCTGCCGCCGTATTTCCATTCGTAATCACGCGTAGCCCAGGCGGCATAAGCGCCCAGTTGCACCCAATTCGACAGGCGCTCATTGGTTTTGAGCGACAATCCCATACGGAATCCTTCAAACTCGTTGTATTGGAAAAACTTGTCAATCTCCATATTGACGGGCCCCCACGGGATATAGCCGTTTGTCAGAGTGCGCAGGACAAATAGTTTGCGGTCGAAATGCTCCGCTTCTCCCACACTGTCGATTACTCTATAGGTTTTGGTTTCCAGGCTGTCGAGTTGCAATGCGCGATTGGCATTCCAAAAAGCGGTGTCCTTCCGGGCGGCCGTACGGTCCATATCAAGCACCACATTGCTGAAGTGCACCCCCTTCATCGGCGGGTCGATTTTTATATCTTTCAGATAGGATTTCCCGATACCCACCAAAGGTTCCCCGTTCAGGTTTATCGTGTTGAAAAACAAATCGGTATTCAGCTGCACCGGAAACCAGTATTCCCCTTCAATAAGTTCATACTTTTGCTGTATGCGAATGCCTAAATCCGTAATGCTGTCGGCAGGTTCTGCAATAACATTCTGAATGGCGTATTTGTTGGTATTGATGTACAGTACACCGCGCAAGCCATCGAAGTTTTTGTCTTTATACGGGCGGTATGAAATCACGAAAACCGAGTCTTTTCCCTGATAAAGGGTATCCTCAATTTCAAAATAATATTTGCGTACGCTGCCCGGGCTTATAGGATTGATGTAATTGATGTCGAGCAAGGTAATTTCCGGTTTATAAAACGAAAACGATTGTAGTTGTGTGGCCACCATGGCAAAGAAGGGGTCTTTCAGGCCCGATACGCGTGTGCCGATTACTTTTTCGTAATTCTTATCCGGACGTTTGAATTTGCGTTCCGTCACGCTTTCCATAATAAGAAGGTGTTGCGAGCGAAAAAGGTTTTCCACATATTCTTCGTTTGACGAATCGGTCAGCTCGGTCGCTTGCCCGGCACTGCCTCCTTGGCCGCCCGGGCCGATGGTTAAGGTGTTGCTCCCTTTGGCAAGACTGTCGGCTCTGCGCTCGGCGGTGGACTGTGCCGTAAAAATCATTTTATGATAGGCGCGGTAGGAAAAAGAGGTCAGTTTTTCGGGATTATTCAATTTGCGATTGGCAACACATTGTTTAATAATACGGTGGGCGGGATTTGGCCCCGGATAGATCTTCACTTCTTTCAGGTGGTAACTTTTCGGGCGCATTTTCAGAAGCAAAAAACCTCCCTTGATATTTGCTACGGCGATGCTGGTGTCCATATAGCCCACATAGCTGAAATGCAATTGCTTGATGCCGCTTAAATCCTTGATTTCAAAACGTCCGTCAATGTCGCAGGATACTCCGCGGCCGGATTGGTCGAAGACGATATTTACAAAGGCAAGGGGGTTGTTGTTATTTGCGTCCACCACCTTCCCCCGAAGACTTTGGGCGCTGATTGAAACCGAAAAAAACAGCAACAAAAAAGAGTAAAAAAGTTTCCGCATGAAGCTTATTTTAATTTCTCATTGTTTCTATGACGGTCTTTGTCCCGGAAAGTTTTCTTTTCGATATTTTTTTTCAATGCTTCGGTTAAATCCACTCCGGTTTGGTTGGCCAGACAAATCAAAACCCAGAGCACATCGGCCATCTCATCGCCCAGGTCACGGTTCTTGTCACTTTCCTTAAATGACTGGTCGCCGTAGGTGCGGGCCATTAATCGGGCCAGCTCGCCCACCTCTTCGGTCAGGATTGCCATATTGGTCAGTTCGCTGAAATAACGGACACCATAGGTTTTTATCCATTGGTCCACTTGTTCTTGTGCTTCTTTCAGGGTCATGTGTTCCGGTTTAGGTTTTTGGCTGCAAATATTTTTTATTTGTTGCCGATTAACGGCGACTACTCTTCCTCAGTCAAGGCTTTGCTTAAAAATAGGCCGCTGTTTTCGATATTGTAATTTCCGTAGTAAATGCTCGAATCGCCCGCACTTACGGTAAACCAGCTTCCTGCGTTTATTTCCAGCCGGAATACCTTATTATTCTGTTTTATACGGGCATTCAGCGCGCAGGGCAAAACATCAAATTGATAATGCCAGCTGCGGTAGTCAATCTTCTCGGCTTCATTTACCACTTTCTTTATTTGCAAAGGGGTAAGTGTCCAATGCTCACACAGATTGCTCAAACTGTCAGTTCCCGGTATATCCATCTTGTTCCGGCTAATACTTACTATCGTAAAATCCTCTTGCTGATTAAATTGCGAGGGGTAAACCTTATAAGCAGTCGAATCGCTCCAGGGAACCAGCCCGGTTACCGTGAGCTGATAATAGCGAATGCGCGGCAGTCGCATTGTATCCACGGTGCTCTCCGAAATATTCAAACGGAAAATACGTGAAGAGGTATCCATATACGTCCACGTACCGGAAAAGCGGTTTTGCTTACCATCTCGTTCCGAGCGAATTAAAAACGAGGAATCCTTGTATAAGGTTAAAATCAGATTATTTTCCGGGGAATGCACATTGTATTGGGCTTCTACCTTTTTACCGATAAGCAAATCGCCTTTTACCCGTTCGAAAAAGCCGATATCGTCCATCGTCCGGTAAATAAGCACCACACCGAAAATTACCAGAGCAAGGCCCACGGTTTTGTTGAGGAAAAGTTCTTTTCGCGGCCGGAGAAAACCTTTGATTTTCCCGCCCACATAAGATTTTAAAATGTCGGTAGCGAAAATGGTGATAAAAGTACCGCTGAAAAAAATCAAAGTGCTTTGCAGCATTTCGCCCTCGGGTGCGTGATTGCCCACGTAACCCAGCGCTCCAAACCAAAAGAAAAACAAAAACGGATTGGCGATATTCAGAAAAAAACCGCGGATGCTGTAATAGTACAGCGGTTTGTCAGTGGGGGTGGTGTATTTTATATTACGTCTTTTCAGAATGTCGGGTTTCTTGGCCCATGAAACCGAACCGAAAATAATAAGTATAATTCCGCCGATCAGGCCGACATAAACTTTGTTTTGCGGGTCGTCAAACAGTTGCGCGCCAATCAGGTAACTGATGCTTACCAATAAAATATCGCTGAGTGAGATACCGATGGCCATAAAAATACCATGCTTAAAGCCTTTGTTTATCCCGGTTTGGATAATGGCGAAAAATGCCGGCCCCAGCGAAACCGCCACCAGTAATCCAAGCAATATTCCTTCAAAAAAAAGCGATGTCATAGTATGATTGAAAATGAAGAGACAAAGATATTGAATAATCGGGAATCTACGGGCAGCAAGGAGTGGGGGAAAAACTTTCGTTTTTTATGCAATTATTGGAACGAAATCTTGTTATTTTCGTAGGGCTAAATATGAGAAAAGAATAGCGGTTTGATAAGACAGAAAACACCATATATCAAATATATAATCATCCTGTTTTTACTGGTGTCCGTATATGCGGTGCAGGCGCAACGTGTTCCTAAATTCAGTGATGATATTTTGGCGCACCCGCGTAAATATGGTGAGCGTTTTGAACGGCTGTTTAATTTGAATGAAATTCCGCGCTTCAATCCCAAAGACAATTCGGGAAAAGTAATACTCGAAAACGGATATACACGCTATACCATAAAGAATCCGCAAGACTGGCCGGCCTACAATAAGAATATAGTGGTTACACAGATTGATGTGATTTACACGAAATATCCGAAAGACAAAAATTTTTGGCGCACCAATTATTACGATCTGCTCGCCAACAGGATAAAAGAGCTGTTTAAGCTGGATTCCACACTTAACTCCACCGATTTTGAGTGGAACATTATCCTGCAGACCGATTGCAACAGTGAGGCCGAGGCAAAGGAAATGTTTCACGGCATCAGTATTACCTATTTCGAACTGGATAAAATGCTGGCGGAGGAAAACGAAGAAGTAGATGAAACTCCCTTGCAGGATTCGGCTTATTTCAAGCGCAATACCCTGAAAGTGGAGAACTTTATCCGCTCGCAGGGTGGCATAGGCGATTCTTTGGTGTATAAAGTTTTTGAGCGCAACCCCCAGTGGTCGAATGCCGTGGTAGTGATGGACTGGACCGGCAGTATGTATCAATACGGGGCGCAGGCGGTTTTGTGGCATACTTTGAATTTTAGAACCAGCGGGATTAAGGATTTCGTGTTTTTTAATGACGGCAATGACATGCCCGACGACCGTAAGGAAATAGGAAAAACCGGAGGCGTATATTTCGCCCAGGCCAAGAATGTCAACCGTTTGATTAACACCTTTTATTTGGTTAGCCGCAGGGGCAAAGGCGGCGACGACCCGGAAAATGATGTGGAGGCCTTGCTGCGTGGGATAAACCGTTTTGAAGATTTCGACGAACTGATTTTGATTGCCGACAACAACAGTTGTATGCGCGATTTCCGCCTGATTGCTAATCTGGATGTAAAGGTAAATGTGATTGTGTGCGGTGCGCGCTACGGAATTAATCCGCAATACATCAACCTGGCATACCTTACCGGAGGCAGTATCCATACGATGGAAGAAGATATTAAGCATCTGAACCGCCTCGTGGTGGATAAGGAACTGGAGGTGGATAAAATGACCTATAAACTGACAGGCGAGGATTTGTTTGCCGTTAAAGACCGTATGAAGAGTCTGCGTTTTAACAGTTGTGATAAATATACCACCTTGGATCCCATTCAAAAGATAACAGGCCTGGCTTTTATCAATAAGCATGGCGGTATTCACGATTCCACCGTGTATAAAGTGTTTAACCGCCATCCGGGCTGGCAAAACTCCATTGTGGTGATGGATTGGACCAAAGGTATGTACACCAATAGCGCCCAGGCGGTTTTGTGGCATAAAAAGCATCTGAAGACTTCGGGAGTTGATTTTTTTGTGTTTTTCAATGATGGAAATAAATCGGCTCCGCGAAACAAAAAGCCCGGACGTACGGGCGGAATTTATACGGTAAAGTCAAACAATATCCGGCAGGTGGAACGCCGTTTCGATTATATCTACCGGCGGGGGACGGGCGGCACCAATGTGGCCGGAAACGATTTGGAAGCCTTGCTTACAGCTGCCCGAGGACATCCTAAAGCGGACAATATCATCCTTACGGCCGACAACGAAACATGCATTCGCGATATGAAATTGCTGAAGTATATGAATGTGCCCGTAAAGGTGATTCTGAGCAATATCAAAGGCCCCATCAATCCGCAATACATCAACCTGGCTTATCATAGCGGCGGTTCATTGCATACGCTCAACGACGACTTTTATAATTATGTGTTTAAATCCCTGAAAGAGAGTAAGCAAAGCCTGATTATCCAAGGTGTGGAGTATGTGTTGGATGAGGATGATAATTATGTTTTCGCGGATAAGGAATTACGCAAAACGGATAAATGCAATAAATACGAGCATCAGAATTTTTTCCAAAAAATATTTAAGTAAGCGGGTTTATATTTTAAACCTGTGTCCCAGGCCCCATTCGATATAATCGGCCTTGAAACCATTGGCGGTTTTCAGTCCGAAAGCCAGATACCAGTCGGGATGGAAATGGTATTTCAAATGCAGACGAAAAAAGAACCATCCTTTGGCATCGGTACCTTTCCACAGATAAGTGCCCGCTTGGGTGAGGGCTGAAACCTTGGAGATAATCAGCTCGTGGCTTAGGTGCACCCCGATAAACATATATTTGGAATAGGGGGTATGGTCCACATCCTGATAATCTTCGCTGATGGAGTTGTCGGTAAACCAGTCGAGGCCTGCGCCGAACTTGCCAATCCAGTGATAGCGTTGCACAAAATCAACCACTACCGAGGAGGTGAAATAAATCGGCCCGGTTCCGTATTCGGAGGTCGTGGCTTTCCCGCCGAAGGCGGTGGTTAGGTTTACTTCATAATATTTTTCAATTTTTTCTTTATCCTCCACGGTTTTTATTGCCGGTCTTTTATAAGGTTCGTCGGTTTTCGCGGTATTGAAATTATAAGCCAGGCTGAGATTTCCCCCGCGCAGATTCATCCCTTTATTGGGCGTCTGCATGGCGCCGTTTGAAAAATGGGTAAAATCAACGGCGACACCGATATCCAGGCGGTCGCTCAGGCGGTATTTCAATTGGAGTCCGCCATTGAAATAAGCATTTACGGCCGAGCCGATCAGGTCGTTTTTATTATTGGTTTCGGGGTCCCACTTCGAAAAATTCCAGGCCAGCCCCAAAGCAATTTCGTAATTAATACTGAACCGTTTAATACGCAGAATGGGCCCGCTGTAAAAAAAATAGGCGGCCCACGGCCGGCCCAAAGTGTCGGGGCTGTTCAGATAAGCGTGGTAAAGTCCGATTCCGTAAACCGGAAACGCGAGATATTGATCCTGGTCGCGCTCGCCATTGGTTTGTGTGCCCCAGCGAATATCACCGGCAAAGAAACTTTTATTCAGCGTGGATGTAAGACTATCGCTGTAGATAATCGGCGCTCCGAAATGGGGTTTCAGCTCA
>CAYUAN010000070.1:0-2126 GCA_964442545.1 uncultured Prolixibacteraceae bacterium
AGGTGCTTTTCCATAATCAACCTCCTTAATTAATTTGCCCGTGGCATCCCAGAATCGCCAAACTCCCGTACGACGGCCCATATCATAAGTTCCCTCATAGCGCTTGCGGCCATCGGGATAAAAAACAGTATATACACCATCCTCGAAACCGTCCACATAAAAGGCCGTCGATTGAATCTTTCCGTCCTCGTCCCAGGCAATCCATTTGCCGTCGCGCGCACCATTTTTAATATGGCCACGCATCTGCACTTTCTGATTATGGTAAAAATGCGTAACCAGTATCGAACTGGAATCACCTACCGGGAATTCCCAAATGGTTTTTATGGTGCTGTCAGGAAAGTAAGCCTGTACCTCTTTTCTGACGGTAGTTGTATCTGCCTTAGAGTTTTGGCAACTGGCGAATACAATAATACCCAGGAAGAAAAATGCAGAAAAAAAGTGCTTAAACATGACTCGTTGTTTCGTTATTAATGCTTTTTATCGAATTCGTATTTAGCATTTAAACGGTCAACTACATCTTGGGTTACATCTAAGGCCGGATCGCCATCAATTACATTGGTCAGAATCATGGTATAACCTTTCTCGATACGGTATCTTTTAATAAAAGACATTATGGTGTCATTAATTTGCTGATTCAACTCCTGCTTTCTGCGAATCAGTTGCTCCGAAAGGTTTTTATCCATATCCAAAAGGGCTTGCTGCTGCTGCTTCAGTCTGGCTTCCGTATCCTGCTGTTGCTTCAATGTCAGCAATCCTGCCTGGCCTTGTTTCATATAATTTTCATAATCACTTTGAAATTTCTTAGCCTTGGCCTCATACTGACGACGCATACTGGCCTCCGTACGATTCAGTTTTTCCGTTCCGTCTTTTACAAACTGGTAATTATTCCAAAGTGTATCCGAATTTACAAAAACGATTTGTCCGTTTCCGGGAACAGCTGTTACACTTGTCTCCTCCACCACTACTTCACCGGGTACTTCTTCAACGCTCTGTTCATCCACTACCACCGTAGTATCATCCGCTATGGTGGCATCTCCGCCTTTGGGCTGGTTACAACTCCACATCACTACCGACAAAACTGCGGCCACAATCACTAAATTTACTTTCAAAGCTTTCATTATCACTGTTTATTTTAATTTGTTTACTGGGCTTAATTTATAGCGGAGGCAAAGATATAAAAAGAAGGGAGGCAATTTGAATTTCCTCCCTTTTTAATCTTAATTTCCTACTTCGGAAAGGTATTTTATCCGGACCAGTCTGATTTCCAATTCTTCAAATTCATCCGAACCTAAGGCCTCCAGGGCCTCCTCCACCGAATCGGTTTCTGCTTCATCATTGAAATAGTCCATAATTTCTTCTATATGATATTCGTCCACCGCCTCATTAATATAATAGTCGATGTCGATTTTGGTGCCGGAATAAACAATGCGTTCGATTTCCGTAAGCAACTCCTCAAGCTCGAGACCTTTCGCCTTGGCCACATCGTCCAACGACAGTTTTCGGTCGATGCTTTGGATAATATATACCTTCGATATCGACTTGTTGGGCACCGACTTTACCACCATATCCATGGGGCGGATAATGTCGAACTCCTCCACATATTCCTTAATCAGCTTAACGAAAGGTTCGCCGTATTTCTTGGCCTTCCCTACGCCCACACCCGTTATCTTGGGCAGTTCGTCCATCGATATGGGAAATTGAATACACATATCCTCCAATGAGGGATCCTGGAAAATAGCAAATGGCGGAATCTTTTCCTTTTTAGAAATGTCTTTCCGCAGTTCTTTCAGCATCTTAAACAGCTTTTCATCACCGGCCATTCCCGCTTTCATCTTCACCACTACCTCTTCGCCTTTTTCCAATTCATCGTAATCGTGATCCTTGGCCATCATTATTTTATAGGGTTTGGCCAGAAACTCCTCCGCCTTATCGGTCAGTTTCAACACCCCGTATTGTTCAATATCTTTTTCTATCAGCAGGTTAATAAGGCATTGTCGAATAACACCCATCCAAAACTTCTCGTCATGATCCCTTCCTTTACCGAAAATATCCAGCATATGATGCTTGACGGTTTTGATATTGGCATTCTCCACACCGGCCAATACCTGACAAATATGCTTGGCCTT
>CAYUAN010000071.1:0-11508 GCA_964442545.1 uncultured Prolixibacteraceae bacterium
AATTGATAAATTGAAGTGTTGGAGTAATGGAGTGATGGAGTAATGGGAGCTTCTTGCGGAGTAAATCAAATTTATCGACCAAGGATTTATCGAAGGTGGACATCAAAAATCTCAAATCAAATTTATCTACCGTAGCTTTAGTGAAGGTGGAAATCTTAAATGGTTCTATTGATAAATTGGAGTGTTGGAGTAATGGAGTGTTGGAGTAATGGAGTGATGGGAGCTTCTTGCGGTGCAAACCAAATTTATCGAACGTGGCTTTAGCGGAGGTGGAAATCTCAAATCTTAAAATTAAGAAACAGCTCCAAACATGGCCCGCAGGACTTCCGTCAGCTTGTCCACTGCCAAGGGGATATTCCAGCGGCTTTTGTCCGAATCGCCCACATAGTTGGATATGGAGCGCAGTTCCACAAAAGGCACATGCTCTTTCATGCAAACATAAAACACCGCCGCGCCTTCCATACTTTCCACTTGAGGATTCAGGTTTTCCATGCGCAGGTCAGGCGGGCATTTATCCGAAATCAAGGTATTTACCGTCACCCCGTTTGCCACGGGCAGGGCCTCCACTACCTTATTGTTTATCAGGCTGAAATTATGCATAAAGTTTTTGGTAAACGGGAATTCTCCCTCCTTCAAAAGTGACATCTCAAAGAGGTTGTAAAACTTTTTATCGGTCAACAGTCCTAAATCCGCAAAAAGTTCATTAATCACATTAAACACGCTGCCCAATTCGGTTTTGTGGTCGAAAGCCCCGGCGATACCGGCATTTACGGCAAAGTTGTATTTGTTTTGACTCAATGCTTTAGTCAGGTTATAAGTCGTAAAAGTCATCCCCACTCCGGAAATCAGAATATCCACCGCCACATTTTCAATCGTTGTTTTATAAATACGCGGTTCACGGGAATAGAGTTCGGCTCCTTCGAGCAGCGGCTTTATTTCCATTTCGGTGGATACAACAAGCAGGATATTCTTATCGGTCATTTTAGAATCTTTTTAAGGGTACCTTTGATAAAAACGCAGCCAGTCCGAGCCCGGATACCATATGCCAGATTCCCCACCAGGCCGCGATAAACAGCATACCGCCCAAGGGCAAATCAGGGTCAAATATTTTATCATTAAACAGCAGCACCAAGGCCAGGCCCGAGTTCTGAATTCCGGTTTCAATCGTTATGGTACGGCGTTCCCTGCGCTTTATACCAAACAAGGAAGCGAATGAAAAGCCCGTAAACAAGGCCGTGGCATTATGAAGCAAAACAATCACCATCACCCATTTGATGTAATGGATAAAATAGTCGTAGTTTTTGATGAAAGCAATTACCACAAAAGACATGAAAATCAATACGGACAAAGTTTGAATCGGCTTGGTAATCTTTGCGGTTATTTTGGGAAATTTCCAGGAAAACAGCATTCCCAAAACCAAGGGCAAACCCAGAACGGTCAGTACGGAAAGAAACATTTGCCAACCGTCGATGGTAATGGGTTTAAGGAGTTGCGAGCCTCCCGCCGCGGCATATTTTATGTACAAACCTCCCCAAAAAGCGAAGTTCAGCGGAGTCATAAACACGGCCAAAACCGTGGCTACCGCCGTCAGGCTTACCGAAAGCTCCACGTTTCCCTTGGCCAGTGACGAAATAAAATTGGAAATGTTTCCCCCGGGACAAGCCGCCACCAATATGATGCCCATCGCGATGGACTGGGTAATGAAATCCTGTAATAAAAGCACCAGCAGGAAACTAGCCAATGGCAACATGATAAACTGTGAAACAATCCCGACCAGGGCTGCTTTGGGAAAGGTTACCACTTTTTTGAAATTGGCGAGCTTAATTCCAAGAGCCACCCCAAACATAATAATACCCAAAGTAATATTGAGCGCAAATAATCCGTCAGGATTAAAGTTTAAGCGGATATGGTCGAGCTGGAGTAATTCTTCATACATAGGCATTCGTTTTTATGTCTATACGCAAAGCGGCAACAAGTACCGGCGCTGCCGGGTATTGAAGACAAAAAGCGGTTTCTACCACTCTTCATCTTTTATTTCAGTGGGGCGCATACCTTTTTTGAGGCTGGCCAACAGTTTTTTGGCATCGGCATCAATTTGCTTGAAAATTTGCGCGTGCAAAGCTTTGGCTTTCGGATCAGTGTCCTCAAACCAACTTTCCAAAGGTTTGGCCGAATTATTCGCCATCTTAAAATCAAAGAGGCGAACACGATATTTTCCGTCTCTCAAATCAATACGGAAGGTATATTTAACGGCTCCTGCCGGTTGTACCCGCCCTTTCTTATCGGTGGTGGTTACTTTTATTTGGCGGCGACCTTCAACAACGCCCTTTTCCTCGTCCAACAAACGAATTACACTGGAGGTGTTTCGGAAAAACGAATGCAACCATTTTTGCGCACGACGATATAATTCACTTTTGGTTCCGGGCACTTCCACCACCTCTTTATAATAAATCTTGCCGGTGGCCTCGTCTGTAGGCAAGCCGTAAGTATCTTGCGCAAAAGTATTTGACGAAAAGGCCAAAAAGAATAAAACCAGGGAAAATCCGATTAACTTATTCATGTTTTCTTAATGTTTAACAGGTTTTTATACGGACAAAGATAATCTTAATTTAATAATTGCTCCGGGTCAAAGATTTAGGGTAATTAACCTTGTTTTGTTAATTCTCAGGAATATGTTTCCCTTATGGTACAAGTTCAATTTAATCAAAGCGGAAACTTGGTCAAAGTAGATAATTCGTATTTTCGCGCTTATGAGAAAACTCAAAAACAGCGAACTGAATCGCGTTTCCGTAAGTGATTTCAAGACATTGGAAAAAATGCCGGTGCGCATTATTCTTGACAATATCCGCAGCCTAATGAATGTGGGCTCGGTATTCCGCACTTCCGACGCCTTTCTGATTAAAGAGATTATCCTTTGCGGAATCACGGCCACACCACCCCATCGCGAAATACAGAAAACCGCACTGGGCGCAACCGAATCGGTGGACTGGCGCTATATGGAGCATACGGCCGATGTGGTAAAACAATTGCAGAAGGAAGGCGTAAAAGTGTATGCCATCGAGCAAGCCGAAGACGCAAAAATGCTGGATACTGTTGCATTTGGATTTCAACACGAAATCGCCATTGTGATGGGAAACGAAGTGAAAGGGGTTTCGGATGAGGTAATGGAGCTGGTGGATGATTGCATCGAAATTCCCCAGTTCGGCACCAAGCATTCGCTGAATATTTCAGTAACCACCGGCATTGTGATTTGGGAAATCTTTCAGCAGTTTCAGCGAAAGCAATAAGCATTTTTGAAAAATTAAATAGCCCTGTGCTCTGTCTTGGTTTAACCGTTCCTTTTTTTAAACCGTTAAAGACTCTGATTTACCATATTACAAATTAGCTTTCCCTTTTTATCTACACATTTTCTCTTACCCTCTGCGTTTTTCAAGAGATTATTGTAATTTTGAGTAACACATTTGTTCATTTATAAAAACTAAAACTATGGTACCAAAGATCACCACCCTCAGCGGCTATATTCACGAATATCAGAAAAGTATCGCCAATCCCACCGGATTTTGGGCAAATATTGCCGAAACTTTTTACTGGCGAAAAAAATGGGACACGGTTCTGGAATGGGATTTTCATAATCCGAAAGTGGAATGGTTCAAAGGAGGGAAACTAAATATTACCGAGAACATTTTCGAGCGCAATTTGTTCCTGCTGGGCAATCAGAAAGCTATTATTTGGGAGCCCAACGACCCCAATGAGGAAGTGCGCACCTATACCTATAACGAGCTTTTTACCGAAGTGCAAAAATTTGCCAACGTGCTCAAAAGTCATGGTGTGCGTAAGGGCGACCGCGTGGCGATGTATATGCCGATGATTCCCGAGCTGGTAATCGCGATGCTGGCCTGTGCACGTATTGGCGCCATCCATTCCATTGTTTTCGCGGGCTTTTCGTCCAAGGCATTGGCCGAGCGTATTATTGACGCCGAAGCTAAGGTGCTGGTTACCGCCGATGGCGGCTACCGGGCGCAAAAGGTGTTGAAACTAAAAGAAATCGCGGATGAGGCGCTGGAAAGCTGCCCCACCATTTCTTCTTCCATCGTTGTGCGACGCACGGGAAATGAAGTGGCCTGGAAAAACGGCCGCGACTATTGGTGGCATGACGAAATGGCCAAAGCCGATACGCAGGCTCCGGCCGAAGTAATGGATGCCGAGGACCCGCTCTTTATCTTATACACCAGCGGCTCCACGGGCCGTCCCAAAGGCGTGCTGCACACCACAGGCGGCTATATGGTTTATTCGGCCTACACCTTCCGCAATGTATTTCAATACAGCTCGGGCGATGTATATTTCTGCGCCGCGGATATCGGCTGGATTACCGGACACTCTTATATCGTTTACGGGCCTTTGCTCGAGGGTGCCGTCACCTTAATGTTCGAGGGCATCCCCACCTATCCCAATGCCGGGCGCTATTGGGACATCATTCGCAAGCACGAGGTAAACCAATTCTATACTTCCCCCACAGCCATTCGCTCTTTGATTGCCGAAGGACAAGAATGGGTGCAGGATTTGAACCTGCCCAGCCTGCGTGTGCTCGGTACCGTCGGCGAGCCGATTAATGAGGAGGCCTGGCACTGGTATCATGATCATGTGGGAAATAACCGCTGCCCCATAGTGGACACCTGGTGGCAAACCGAAACCGGCGGCATTATGATTAGCGCCATTGCCGGTGTGATTCCCACAAAACCGGCCTTCGCCAGCTTGCCATTGCCGGGAGTGCAACCGCAAATTGTGGATTCCGAAGGCAATCGCTTATGCGGCAACGGCGTGGAAGGAAATCTTTGCATTAAATTTCCCTGGCCGGGAATGGCGCGCACCCATTGGGGCGACCATCAGCGCTATATCGACTCCTATTTCAGTCAGTACAAAGGCCTCTATTTTACGGGCGACGGTGTAAAACGCGATGAAGACGGATATTACCGCATACTGGGCCGTATGGATGATGTGATAAATGTTTCGGGCCACCGTTTGGGAACAGCCGAAATCGAAAACGCCATCAACGAGCATCCGCTGGTATCCGAATCGGCCGTGGTGGGCTATCCGCACGAAATCAAAGGCCAGGGCATTTACGCTTATGTAGTTTGTACCGATATTCCCGAAAACTCAGCTGAGGAGCTGAAAAACTCCATTAAGAAAGGCGTTAGCCGGATGATTAGCCCGATAGCGCGGCCGGATGAGATTCAGTTTGTAAGCGGACTACCCAAAACACGCTCGGGTAAAATTATGCGCCGCATTTTGAAAAAAGTGGCCGCCGGCTCGGATGATTACGGCGACATTTCCACACTGACCAATCCGGAAATTGTTGAAGAGATTGTCAAAGGGCGTGCAAATAAATAATTACTTTTACCGCCGGATACGAATCAGTATTTTAATTCGTTAGCAAGGATATGCGGCATTTGAGAAAAGTATGGATTTTGGCTTTGGCTTTAATGGCCGGCCTGATGTTTTCTTGTTCCAAGGAGGAAGGTGAGCCTACGGATATGGGCTACGATTATTTTCCGCTGGAACAGGGGAGCTACATTATCTATACCGTGGAGTCGATCATTTGGGACGATAACGACCAAACGATAGATACTACAAATTACCGTGTAAAGATGCAGATTGACACTACCTTTACGGATAATCTGGGAAGACTTTCCTATCGTTGGCTTCGCTACATACAGGCCGACACCGCGACCCTGTGGACCTATGATCACACTTTCGCCCTGACCCGTACTGCCGAACGGATGGAAAGTGTGGAGGGCAACAATCGCTTCGTGCGCCTGGCTTTTCCGGTGAAAACCGCGATTAGCTGGGATGTGAACGCTTTTAATACCGAAGATGCTTTGCAGGCGAAATATATTGATGTGGGCTTTTCGAAAAGTATTGGCGGCAAGACGTTTGACAACTGCGCCCTGGTACTGCTCGAAGACAACAGCAGTCTGATTAATGAGTATTATCAGGAAGAGGTTTATGCCCGGGGCATTGGTATGATTCGCCGTTACGACCGCCATGTGGATAAGAAATTTACCGGCGAGATTACCAAGGGATATCAGCATACTTATTCGATACTGACTTATGGCAAAAACTAAGCATCTATTCCTCATCATCCTTTTTGCGGGACTACTTTCGGGCAGTGCCAAACTGTATGCGCAAAGCCGTTTTCCGGGGATGTATCTGATTAGTTTTACGGATAAAAATAACAGTCCGTACTCTGTAAACAAGCCGGAGCAGTTCCTGTCCGGACGCGCCATCCTCCGGCGGCAAGCCGCTTCCGTCGCGATCAGTGTGCAGGATTTTCCGCCCAATCCTTTTTATATCGATTCGATTACGAAATACGATGCCCGTCCGCTTTTTTCCAGCCGTTGGCTAAACGCGGTTTTGGTACGCATGGACGATTCACTCAAATTGGAGCAAATTAAGCTGCTGGCTTTTGTGGATTCCACGGCCTATCTGGCTCCGGTGAAGTCTGCCGCCAAAAAGAAAAAATCGAAAAAGCGAACCAAAGCGGTAAATACAGGCGTGCAAGAGCAAGCCACAGCATTGGATTACGGGGCTTCGCGAACGCAACTGGAATTAATCGGCATCACCGACCTGCATCGCCAAGGTTTTTTGGGCGAGGAAGTTCAAATCGCGGTTTTGGATAACGGTTTTATCGGAATGAAAAAAATGTCGGTATTCAACGATTTTTTTGATAACGGGCAATTATTGGGCACAAAAGATTTTGCCAATCCGGGTGGCGATGTGTTTAAAGAAGGTTCGCACGGCACCTATGTGATGAGTATGATGGCCGCTTTTGAAGAGGGCGTGTTGTGCGGCAGTGCGCCGGGTGCATCCTACTGGCTTTTGGTTACCGAGGACGGCAGCTACGAATATCCGATAGAGGAATTTAACTGGCTGGCGGGAGCCGAATTTGCCGATTCGGCCGGAGCGGATGTTATCACCTCCTCGTTGATTTATTCCACATTTGACGATACGACACTAAGCCATACCCACGCCCAGCTTGACGGCAAAACGGCCATTGTTTCGCGCGCCGCGCAAATTGCCGCCGAAAAAGGCATCCTGGTGTTTAACAGCGCGGGAAATGATGCCCGCAACGACTGGCATAAAATTGGCTTTCCGGCGGATGCAAAAGATATCATAACGGTGGGCGCCGTAAATATGGACGGGGTGTATGCCGGATTCAGCTCGACAGGCTATACGGCGGACGGCCGTGTAAAGCCGGATGTGGCTGCCGTTGGGGAAAAGGCAAAATCCGTTTCCATTTCCACCGGAAAAATTATTGAGATAAACGGCACCTCTTTCTCCAATCCCACAGTGGCCGGTGCCGCGGCGGTTTTGCTGCAAGCCAACAAGGACAAAAGTTTGCCGGATATCCGAAACGCCATCAGGCAGTCGGCCTCCCACGCGGATTATCCCGATTCGCTGACCGGATACGGTATTCCCGATTTTTATATGGCACATCTGCTTTTGAATAATAAGCAAATCGACGCCATAAAGCAGGAGGATGGTTTCACCCTGTTTCCCAATCCCGCACACGATGATGTTTACGTCCTGCTTTACCTGAATGACAGTCAGCTGGTGGATATCTCCATTGTGGATGTAGGCGGAAAAACCGTTTGGGAACAAACGCAGGTACAATTTTCCAAAGGACTGAATCGCTACCGCCTAAAGAATCTGAACGCATTAACACAAGGGGTTTATATCGTGGTTTTGCAATTCGGCGACAAAACCCGAACCGAGAAACTGATACGGTAACAGCCCGCCACCATCCCGGCTTTTAGGGGCCTGATTAAACCGGCTTAACCGACAATTCCAAATTAATAAATACGCACTATTCAATTATGGTCTCGGCAAGCAGCTCGCTGCTTGCCGAAACAAAAATCAGGAGTAATCAGGCTGAAAAAAATATAAACGGGTTAAGTCCGGGTTCTCAAGTGCCTGATTCGCCAATATCCTATTATTCTTTGCTTCAAATTTCAGCCTGAACATATCATATATATTCCTCAAAGATTCTTTATACATTTGTGTACTTAAAATATAAAACCTATGAATCGAAAATTACTATCCACTTTTATCCTGCTATTGTTTTTTACCGGGCTCCGGGCACAGAGCGACAGTACACAAGCCACGGAAACCGAGCGTCCGCATATTCGCATTTTGCAAGCAGGGATAAAAATCCAGAAAACACAGAAACTATACTGGGAAAACGGTATTTACCTCGACTGGGGCTGCAATCGCCTGTTCGACTATCATTTGCATTTTGGCTTCAGCTATATAACCAGCCGACTGGGTAGCGCCATGGGCACCAACGCCATCAAACAAGACAATTATATTTTCCACAGCACCTGGCATTTCCGGCCAACCAAAAGTCTGCAACCGCTTATTCGCATGAACACCGGTTATTTTCATGCCGATTACGAAGACCCGATATTCGATGTGCTGGACAATACGGCCTTTATCTTCGGATTGGAAGCCGGGCTGGTATATGAGTTTGACTTCCCGCTGACTGTAGGACTGACGGTGGGCTACACATTTACCGGCGGTGACGGCACTTCCGGGCCGGGAACTTTATACCCTGTTTTTTATCAGCTAAGTATTTACACGCCGGTTTTTGATCAACGTAAAAAATAAGAATCATGAAAAAGATTAAAAAATATTCTTGGATGATGTTGGCGGCCATGCTTATTTTGGCAGCCTGCTCCAAAACACCCGATATTGACCATAACAGCATGTTGGACGGAGATAAAATCTTCGACCCTTCACTTTACGATTCGGCCAAATATCTGGTATCGGTGCGCATTGACAACCCCACGACAAAGGATATTCAAACACCGGTGGTTATTGCTGTGCACGGCTATTCGGCCACCACTTACGAATGGGATGAATTTCGTGATTTTGCGGACAATAGCGGTGAGATTTATGTATCGCAGGTACTCCTCGGTGGCCACGGCCGCACCTATGACGAGTTTAAAAATTCAAGCTGGAAAGACTGGCAGGCCTCCATATTGGATGAATATCGCGCCCTAAAAGCCAAGGGATACGCAAAAATCAGTTTTGCCGGATCCTCAGCCGCTTGTCCGTTGATGCTGGATTTAATCAAAGAGGGCGAAATCGGATATAACGGCCTGGACCATATTTTTCTGATTGACCCCATTGTAATCCCCTCGGATAAGTTGATGTCCATTGTCGGTTTAGTGGGCCCCATGCTGGGTTATCTCGAAACAGATATGACCAATGAGGAGGAAGGTCATTGGTATCATTTCCGGCCACAGGAAACCTTGCAGGAATTACAGGATTTAACAGAAAAAATACGCAAAGATTTGCAAAAGGGATTCAAATTGCCCCAGGGAACCGATATGAAAGTTTATAAGTCCATTCACGACCCTACCGCCGATGCGGTTAGCGCGGTATTGATTAATAAAGGGCTGAAAAACTACGACGGCAGCAAAGTTTCCATTCAAATGCTCGAATCCGATTTGCATGTGGTAACCCGCTTAAAAGGACGCGATGATGTAACGCAACACGACCGTGATATCCAAAAAGAAGTGTTTGATGATATGTACCGAATTCTGACAAAATAATGTTACTCCTCAGGCTGATACGCGAAAGCTATTTGTTTGCCATTCACTCGCTGTTGGCCAATAAACTGCAAACGGTCTTGTCGCTTCTGGGCATCACCATCGGGATTTTTATGGTGATTTTCGTCTTTACCATTACCGATTCTTTTGAACGCGATGTGCGTTCTTCGGTAACCGATTTGGGCAGCGATGTATTATACGTGCAAAAATTCCCTTGGGCGTTCAAAGGAAATATGCCCTGGTGGAAATATCTGAAACGCCCGAATGTGAGCATAAAAGATGCTAATGCCCTGCGCCGCCGATGCAGTAAAGCACAAAGTGTAGGATTTATGGTATCGGGCCGAAAAGATATTTTCTATAAAGATAATGAGGCCTCCAACGCTATTTATGTAGGGGCAACCTATGATTATAAAGATGTTTTTTCCTTTGATTTGAGTGCCGGCCGCTATTTCACTCCGCTGGAGGCCAAATCGGGAGCGCCGGTAGCTGTTATCGGAAGCGAGATAGCCGAGAAACTATTTACCGAAGAAGATCCCGTTGGCAAGCAGGTGAAAGTGATGAAACGGAAAGTAACCATTATCGGGGTGTTTCTGAAAGAAGGTGAAAACATGATGGGACAATCGCACGACAAGCGAATACTGCTACCGGTAAACTTTGTGCGCAAGATCATAAATATTGACGCCGAGCGAAGTAATCCGACGGCGATTATACGGGCCAGAGAAGGTGTGGAAATCGATGCCCTGAAAGCAGAGGTGCGGATGATTTTACGCTCTGTACACCGCCTGAAACCTGCTGCTGAAGACGATTTTTCCGTTAATGAAATATCCAGTTTGAATACTATTTTCGACAGTTTTTTCACGATTTTGGGAAAAGCGGGCTGGTTTATCGGCGGACTTGCCCTATTGGTAGGTGGGTTCGGCATTGCCAATATTATGTTTGTCAGCGTGCACGAACGAACGAACCAAATCGGAATACAAAAAGCCCTGGGCGCAAAGAATTATTTTATCCTGTTGCAGTTTTTGTTCGAATCGGTTTTTCTTTCCCTTTTCGGCGGGCTGTTTGGCCTGTTCTTTGTTTGGTTGGCGGTGCTGGGCATTCGTTTCGGTTTTGATTTTAATGCCGTGCTCAGTTTCGGAAATATTATGATGGCGGTTTTAGTATCTTTGCTTATTGGTGTGCTGGCAGGATTGATTCCTGCCTATATGGCTTCGCGATTGAATCCTGTTGAAGCGATTCGAAGCGCCTGATTTAGAAAATAATTAATTTTGTACTATGAAAATTTTAGGATTTATTTTACTGTTTTTGTTTGGAATATTCTTTTCAACCCCTTTTAAATTAGAAGAAGTTACAAAGCAAAATCATGCGGGAGGCCGGATGGAATCGGGCACATCCACTGTGTTTACATTTAAGCTGGTAGCGAAAAAATCATCTGAGAAATTACAATTTCAGGATTTATGGATTGGCGTAAAATACTATCCGATTGAGGCCAGCCATCAAAAAGCGGACAACTCCATCAGCACCGAATTCGAGAAAGGTGATACCATATATTTTCAAGCGACAGAGCGCTATTTGCCCAACGAAAAAGGAGAACTTGTTTTGCAAAAATCGCCAAAAACGAAAGTGGTCCCCATGGAATATACCGGTTATGCCCTGATTGGCTATACATTTAAAGGTAAGAAGCATTATTATATCGTTGAGCATATTAAGGAATTGCCCAACGTAAATCACCCGTAAATGAAAAAGGATGCCGGCATAAAAAGCCGATTGCATAGCTTTGTTTACGCCTTTAACGGCCTAAAGCTGATGCTGAAAGGGCAATATAATTTTCTTATCCACATTATTATTGCCTTGATAGCAATTGTCCTCGGTCTTTATTTCGATTTATCCCGTGGCGAAT
>CAYUAN010000072.1:0-3898 GCA_964442545.1 uncultured Prolixibacteraceae bacterium
TTTCTTTTCTTCAACTTTCAGAAGTTCTTCCTGAGGTTGTAGTTGCTGCGAAATTTGAATGAACGATAAATTTTTCTTTCCCATAATGTTTGTCCTGTGCTGATTTGTTGGTCAAATATAAAAAAACTATTTGAGATTTACCTTATTAAGGTGGTGGCATTTATAATAATTTGAATGCCTTAGAACCAAATCCGGTATCCTGCTGTCATCGTAAATCCGTTTTGTTTATGCTTGCTTACCGCACTACCGATGGTTGTTTCGAAATTGCTTTGCTGATAGCCCAATCCGAAAAACAGGGAAGAGGACTCGGTAAGGATAAGATTGTAATACATGCCCAAATCAAGGAAAAACCCGGTGCGCACATTACTGCCTTGGGCGTTGTACGGAAAAATTGCACCGATATTTCCATAAAAACCAAAGTCGTTGAAGCTGCTCGTATAAATTGGCAATTCAAAACGTCCGTAGGCCTTTATGTAATATAAATCTATATCCATTTGGGTAAAGCCATTGTCCGAAGTGCCGGAAAATCCCTGCCATTCGCCGCCGACACCCAGGTTAAAAGCATCGAAGCGGTGTAAAAACATAAATCCTGCATAATAGGTAGGTATGGTGCCGCTTTCTTGCAGGTCGTGGGTATAACCGTTTGTGTCAATGACCGTTCCGTTTAAGTTGTATGAATACCAGGCCATGCCCAATCCGGCATAAGGCATCAGATACCAACGGGCGCTTTGCTGATTTGCGCAGGATGCGATGCGAGTGGATTGACTGCTGGCAATATAAGGTGTCAGGATGCTGAACAGAATGATGAAAAATAGTTTTCGCATGATATTTTACTTTTTATTCCTTTTGCGTTTACTCTTGCTTTGGTGTGTTACCGGACTGAAGATGGTAACATAGGCGCCTCCTTTGGCCATGTTAATATGCAGCGGTTTATTTCGTTCCACCTTGGTTTCGGATATGATATAGTCTTCGGCATTTGAGCCGGCTTCCGGCCCGTCTTCCATAATTGTGGCTGTATAATACCCCGGTGGAAGAAAGCTGCTGAGTCTTATGTCGAATTCCCTGGATTGATTGTCCGTCATCGCGGCAAGGTACCAGTTTTTTCCTTTCCGGCGGGCAATTACCAAATATGAACCTACTTTGGCTTCCAGAACTCTGGTTTCGTCCCAGGTGGTAGGTATGCGACTGATAAAGCGTGTTACATCCGGAACTTTCTCGTAGCGTGAGGGTGCGTCACAAAGCATCTGTAAAGCACTTTCATACACCACATACATGGCAACCTGACGGGTACGTGTGCCGAGACTCATTGGTTCGTTCCACGAGATGCTGAAGTTTTCCGCTTGTGCATTGGCCATTGCGCCGGGTGTAAAATCCATTGGCCCCGCAGCCATGCGGATAAACGGAATTTCCAATGTATGTTCCGGAGTAATTACATCCGACCATTTATTGTTCTCATTACCTTTTACCCCCTCAAAACTCAGTACATTAGGGTAGGTGATATTCATGCCCGCGGGCTTGTACGAACCGTGGAAATCTACAATTAATGAATCCTTAAATGCTTCTCTTGCCACCCGTTCGTAAAACTCGACCATTTCCTGGTCGGCACGTTGCATAAAGTCCACTTTAATTCCTTTAACGCCCCATTTACGGTAGGTATCCAGCGTGTATTCCAAATCATCGTTCAGGGGTTTCCACAACATCCACAGAATAATGCCCACATTATGTTCTTTTCCGTATTTGATAATTTCTTCCATGTCAATATTATCCTTGGGCTCGGTAATGCGCAAGGTGCTTTTCGACCAACCTTCGTCCATCAGCACATATTCGATGCCGTATTTGGCCGCAAAATCAATATAGTATTTATAGGTCTCGGTATTTATTTCCTTAAGTCCGTTTTGCTTATAAATATTGTTTGCCGAATACCAGTCCCACACCACTTTTCCGGGCTTAATCCATGATGTCTTGTGTGGAAATTTGTTCGCATCAGCCAGCGCAACCGGAGTGTTGCTTTCAATCAGGTCGCCATCGTTATTACTAATCAGAAATACGCGCCAAGGCATGCTCCGCATACCGAATGTAATGGCAATCTGTCTTTTTGTACGAATGATTTTTTCATTCCGGTCGGGGGCTTTCGGATCGGGCCTGCTTTCTTTAACCATCTTCGGGAAAACGCCTTTTAGCTTGCCCGGACCCACCGGTTTCAGGAAAAGGTTCGGGTAGTTATATACGTTTACTTCGGTAAACAATACATTGGTGTTGCCCACCTTCATCAAAACAGGCAGCATCGCCATAGTAGAACCGGAAACCGTATCCAGGGAAAGCTCTTTGTATAAGGGTTCGTAATGTGAGATGAAGCTTTTTGTTTCAGGGTAATAGCAGAATGTCCCTGCCGGGAAATTGAGCTGTACAACTTCATCTTCAACTAAAATATCGTTTCCGAAATCAGGCACAAAGCGGTAGGCCACAGCATCGTTAAATATCCTGAATTCAACTTTATACTCACGTAAATCGGAAACATGGAAGGTAAACACCATGCCTTTGTAATAATCCCGTTTTCTGGAAAATTTCGTTGGAATTACCGGTTCAATATTTCGTGTAATGCTTATGGGTTCTTGCTTTACCACTTTCTGATCTATTCCAAGCATATAACCGTCGTTTATTTGCATTGCA
The DNA here is from genome assembly GCA_964442545.1 of uncultured Prolixibacteraceae bacterium. Taxonomy (GTDB): domain Bacteria; phylum Bacteroidota; class Bacteroidia; order Bacteroidales; family UBA1556; genus UBA6267. Next base: position 2,671 of record CAYUAN010000072.1, read on the forward strand.
ATCGGGCTTTTTTTAAGTATTTCCTTACCGTCATAGTGAATGCTGTACGCCAGGTTTGGTGTGGTGTAAACAAATACATGCAATTTGCCGTCCGGAGAACTTAGACGAACCGGCTGGGCCTGACTAAGACCGTAAAACAGCAGGATAATAAATGGAAGTATGACTTGTTTCATCTTTGAATATTTCGTGATTGGTCAATTTTATCAAAATAAATATACCACAAAGTAAAACACAAAACAGCCTGTTTTTATAAGCTATCGGCTTGAGTATTCACAAAATGCATGTTAATTACTTTTTAACGGGAATTGCCTTATGTCGATGATTTCAATCCATTATAAGCCCTCGCTTTTTTGTATCTTTGCCTAAAGCAATTTAACTATGGACAAAAAGATTGTAATTATTAACGGCCCGAATTTGAATCTGGTGGGAATCCGTGAACCGAAGATATATGGAAATCAATCATTCGAACGATATTTCGAGGACCTGAGCTTTAAATATCCCCAATGTCAACTGGAATATTTTCAATCGAATATTGAAGGGGAGATTATTGATAAGATTCAGGAGGCCGGTTTCAGTGCAAAAGGTATTATCCTGAATGCGGGCGGATATTCACATACTTCTGTGGCTATTGCCGATGCCATCAAAGCGGTGGAATCGCCGGTAATCGAGGTGCATATTTCCAATGTGGATGCCCGTGAGGAATTTCGCCGCGTTAGCATGATTGGCCCCGCATGTCTGGGAAGCATATCCGGCTTTGGCCTTAAAAGTTATGAATTAGCGCTAAAATATTTCGCAGATTTATAATTCGGATGTTTGCTCTAGGATTTTCACCTTCGCTAAAGCTGCGGTAGATAAATTTGATTTGAGATGTGTGATATGCTCCTCAACAATACTCCAACACCCCAGCACTCCAATTCAACCTACCTGCCGGATTTCCTCCCGATAGGGATGGTAGGATTTCCTCCCGACAGGGTGGCAGGCAATTCAACCATTCAACCTACCTGCCGGATTTCCTCCCGATAGGGATGGTAGGCAGGCAATAGAACAATAGAACCATTTAACCATTCAACCATTTAGCAATTTAACCATTTAACCATTCAATGCCCACCTTTAACTACCAAACCGAACAATTTGCCGATATCCGCATCCTCCGTTATCAAGTCGAAGGATTCGAGCAATTAAGCATGGCGCAAAAAGAGTTGCTTTACTATTTGTATCAGGCAGCGCT
>CAYUAN010000073.1:0-1649 GCA_964442545.1 uncultured Prolixibacteraceae bacterium
GGCAAAGATTCCGCGGGAAATAGGAAAAACCCGGGATATTACAGGTGGTTTACCCCGAGTTGCTGAATTGTTTGAAGCGCGGAAACCCAAAGAACAGGCGATAGTTAGCGAAATCGACGGAATTGTGCGCTTTGGGCCAATAAAACGTGGTATTCGGGAAATTACTGTGGAAGGTTCGATTGAAACCAAAAAATATCTGGTGCCATACAGTAAGCATGTGTTGGTACACAATGGGGATCATGTTCGTGCAGGCGACATGCTAACGGATGGAGCGATTGCACCGCAGGATATTTTACAAATATTAGGTCCTAATAAAGTACAAGAATACTTGTTAAATGAAATTCAAGAAGTATACCGTTTACAAGGGGTGCGGATTAACGATAAACACATCGAAATTATTGTACGCCAAATGATGCAGCGCGTTAAAGTGTTGGATAGTGGCGATACGCGCTTCCTGGAAGGCGATACTGTTAATAAGTTTGTTTTCAAGGAAGAAAACGAGAAGATAAAGAACAAAGTCATTATAACGGATCCGGGCGATTCCCGTTTTAAAGAGCGCCAGCTGGTAGACCGAGTGAAATTTGAATATACCAATCGTCAGCTGGAAAAAGCGGGGAAAAAACCTGCCGAAGCACGGCCGGCGGAGCCGGCTACCGCCGAACCAATTTTATTGGGTATTACGCAAGCCGCCCTGTCTACTGATAGCTTTATTTCTGCAGCATCCTTCCAGGAAACTACCCGCGTATTAACGGATGCCGCAGTAGCAGGAAAGGTGGATTATCTTTACGGGCTGAAAGAGAATGTGATTGTCGGTAACCTCATTCCTGCGGGTACAGGATTGCGCAAATATCGTCAATTACATGTGGAATACAAAGAAGAAACTGGTGCTGAAGAAACCATTTCAGAAGAAGCCCCGGCAAAATAAGGCCGGGGTGATTTTTTATTTTTCGTTGAAAAGGCTTTGGCAAAATATTAAATTAGGAAGCTGTGACTTTTTAGAGCGAAGGAGGTTAAACATTGCCAACGATCAATCAAATTATTCGGTTTGGTCGCAAAAAAATTGAGAAGAAAAACAAAGCGCCAGCTTTAGGTGGGTGCCCTCAAAAGCGCGGAGTGTGTACGCGTGTTTATACTACCACACCCAAAAAGCCTAATTCGGCATTACGGAAGGTAGCACGTGTGCGCTTGACGAATGGTATTGAAGTAACTGCTTATATCCCCGGAGAAGGGCACAACCTCCAGGAGCACTCCATTGTGTTAATTCGTGGAGGCCGTGTTAAGGACTTACCTGGGGTGCGATATCATATTATTCGGGGCACGCTGGATGCCAGCGGGGTGGAGGATCGTCGCAACGGGCGGTCTAAATATGGAACCAAAAAGCCAAAATGAAAAAAATCAGGGTTAACGTATGAGACGTAGAAGAGCACCAGAGCGAAAAGTTTTACCTGATCCTAAATATCATAGTGAGCTTGTTAGTAAGTTTATCAATGGATTGATGTTGAAGGGTAAAAAAAGTAAGGCGGAAAAGATTTTTTATTCCGCTATGGATATTATTGCAGAAAAGACCAAGAAAGACCCGCTGGAAGTATTTCATAAAGCAATGGAAAATGTAATGCCTGTGCTGGAAGTGCGTAGCCGTCGTGTAGGTG
>CAYUAN010000074.1:0-14176 GCA_964442545.1 uncultured Prolixibacteraceae bacterium
GGCCAAACACGGAGCCGGCGCAGGCGGTGGATGGCCAAATGATAGATTTTTCAATAAAGGGCTTTAGCTCTTTTCTATGTGGCATCAACGGAGTATTGAAACAGCTGTAAGGTTAGGAAATCTACAATAATTCGTAAAAGCATCAGTCACATAGAAAACTTACTTTATTAGAAAAATCATTATTTGGGCTGAGGCGGGTGGAAGATTGTTTGGCCTTGATTTTTGCTTACTTTTTATCAAGAAAAAGTAAGAGCGAGAAGCAATTAGCTTCAAAGGATTCATAAATACATAAGATGCTAATACTACATCAAAATAAGAATCAGCCTCCCCAACTTCAGGGCATAAAAAAACCGGCTCTGTAAAGAACCGGTTTTCCGTTTATTTCAGGTCTATTATAATGCATTAAGTTTTTTAGCGAGTTTCGACTTCAAGTTAGCCGCTTTGTTTTTGTGGATGATCCCACGCTTGGCGTTCTTGTCGATCAGAGAAACTACTTTCGGTAATTGCTCGTTCGCTTCTTTCTTTTCAGTCAAAGCGCGGAACTTACGAATCATATTACGCATTGTACGTGCATAATAGCGATTATGAATTCTCTTTTTCTCGCTTGTTCTGATTCTCTTTAATGCTGACTTATGGTTAGCCATTTGCTTTGTTTTAAGGTTATTAAAAAAAAAGCAGTCCGTAGGGGAATCGAACCCCTGTTACCAGGATGAAAACCTGGCGTCCTAACCCCTAGACGAACGGACCGTGTTTAAATCGAAAATCTTCTCGATTTTTCGGACTGCAAAGATACAGCTAAAATTATTTCAGCCAAATAATTTTTAAAAAATTTTTGATTTTTTTCTATTCGATGTCGTCGGACTGGAGTTTGTAGTTGAATCCCAGTCGTTTACCGGTCTTTAGACTAAACGAAGAGGTGATATTATTCATTTCCTGAACACTTACGGTTTGCACTTGGTTAAAGGGTGGAACCAGCAAATCGAAATCGATGGCGTATTGAATGGCGGCCTCCATAATGGTTTTGATGCTTTCCTCATCTACTTTTTGCTGTGCGAAGTCATTGAACAGAAAGCCCAGTTGCCGTTTGCCTTCTACCAGAAAGTGCATATCCTTATTCACGAAAATGCGTCCGATTAAATAGCCCACATCGTTCAGTCGGTTGTACTTAAACGAATCGGCCAGGAAGTTGTATATGCTGATAATCCCGCTATAGGCCCGCATCGGATCGTCTTTAACATAAGAGTTTTGCCAAACGGCATGATTTCGCGGAAACTCGAAAATATTGGTGTGCATGGTCGCCAGAATAAGATCGCCGGCCACCTTGAATTCCATTTCGAACTGGCCTTTCTCCCGGAAACTGGCGGGAATCTCGCGGTCCAGGCCTTGCAGCTCCTTCATCAAGTCCTCGCTGAAATCGCGCATATGGTTCTTAATCATATTAAAGGTTTCGAGGGTGCAATCGTACACCTCATATTTGGTTACCGACTTGGTGGATAACAGTTTTATGATATTGTCTCTTGAATTTACTTTTTCCATAATAATGTTTGTTGATTTATTGAATCAAAGGTACGGTATTTTTTTTTGGATTGTTCGGATTGATGAATGGTGCGTTTTAGAAACCTCGTAGAATATAATATTCTTAAACCAAATAGCTTTTAAATTTCGGAAGCGCACGATATGTCGCAAAAGCGCCGGGCACATAGAAAACTTACTTTATTAGAAAAATCATTATTTGGGCTGAGGCAGGCGGAAGATTGTTTGGCCTTGATTTTTGCTTACTTTTTATCAAGAAAAAGTAAGAAAGAAGAATAAATATGTCGTACCATGCTACAAAAGTTTCAAATAATCTAAAAATCGAATAGTACATCAACATAAGAAATAGCCGGAAATGGCTCGGTCAATTAACAAAGCAATGTTAATTTGTTTCACGTATTGCGATAGACAAGAGCACTATTTCAAATTACTTTTGAATAGGCGGATTGTATGCCGTAAAATTTTGAAAATCACTCTGCTAATATCATTAACACGAAACCGGATTGTAAAAGTCCGGAAACAGGAAAATCAAAAATTATGAAAATCGTAAAAAAACTCCTTTATATAGTATTGATTCTTGCCGCCGGTGCCGCCGGTTTTTATGGTTGGAAGTTTTATATAAAAGCCAAGACGCCCGTACTGGACGCTTTTTATATGTTGCCGCAGGACGCCGCTGTGGTTATCGGATTTAACGATTATGCGAAATTTTCGCAACAAATTGAAGATAATAATGCGATATGGCAGGACATCCGAAATACCAAACAACTGGCGGAAAAGAAGGCGGCCGTTGACAGTATTTTGAACGAACTGTCCAAGGTTGAGGAGTTTAATAAGATGATGAGTAATTCCTATACCCGTATGTATGTGTCCTATCATTTCGCGGGCAAAGGGCGTTTCGAAACGGTGTACAGCATCAGTATGACTACGCCTATTGATGAGAAACTTTTGCTCGACAAATTACGCAAGGATTTTTATGTACGTGAGCGGGAGTTTGAAGCGGAGACTATTTATGAAATCAGTTCCAAGAAACAAAAAAAGAGTTTTTTCCTCAGTCAGCTTCGCGGAGTGCTCTTCCTGACGGCTTACGAGCCTTTGGCGGAAAAAATCGTCATTACCGCTAAACATGCCGACCCTGCCAAACAAAAGCTGAAGAGCCGTATGCTGAAAATGTCCGGAAAGGATATGTCGGCCAATGTCTATGTAAGTTACCGTTATCTTTATCGTTTGTTGTCGGATTATACCGCCACGCAATACCGTCCGATATTGATGTCGCTGGGCGGCTTTTCGCAAATGGCCGATTTTGATGTAAGCATTGAAAAAGATCGTTTGAGCCTTTCTGGATTTTCGGTGGAGACGGATTCGTTTAACGGCTTTTTATCCACCTATGTGCCCTATAATCCGGTGGCTTGCAAAGCGGCAAATATACTGCCCGCTACTACTTCTTATTTGTTTTTTCAGGGGGCGGAGCAATTGCCCGAACTGCTGAAAAAACGCGCCGCAACCGCCCAAAGCGAACGGGATGAGGAAATGATTGAACGCTATAAGGCGCGTTATCTGGTAGATGTGGGCGATTATTTTTATCCCTGGATGCACAACGAATTGGTATTTGCGCTAAGCAAAACCCATTCGGCAGATTTGGTCGAGGGGGCATTCACCCTTATTGAGGCCACGGATATCAAAGAGGCGAAACAATCTTTGGCACGTTTGGCCAATGCTGTAAACGAGAAGAAAAATATTACGGACACGGCTATTGTCCGTTACCGCCTGTACGATATAAATTCCATTAATCTGCCGGCCTTGTTGCCTACTTTGTTCGGCAAAATGTTCGGGGCGATGGAGCATTGTTATTATACCAATATCGATAATTACATTGTTTTTGCAAATAGTCGCAAAAGTCTGGAGTCTGTGATTGATAACTATTTGGTGGAGCAGGTGTTGCAAAATACGGATGTGTATGCGAAGACGATGGAAGTAATGAGCGGGGAGAGCAATATTTTCATCTACACGAATCTGCATTTTTTACGGCCGAATATCCGTAAGTTTTTATCGGAGCAGGGAACCGAGCTGCTGGAGCATTCGGGACTGGCCTTTGACAATTTTGGTGTTTTTGCCCTGGAATATATCAGCGATGGCCGAGACATGTACACTTCGCTGATGTTGCAACATGGCGGCGAACAGGAAATCGACCAGCCGATTGCCTGGAAAACGGCTTTGGATAATCCGGTTGCACGCGGCCCGTATAGCATCATCAATCACCGGAACGGTAAACAGGAAGTGCTGGTCTTTGACAAATCGAAATTTATGTATCGCATTGACGAAAGCGGCAGTATTGTTTGGACGGTTCCTGTTTTGGAATTTCCAATGAGTAAGGTTTTCCTGGTGGATTTTTATAAAAACGGCAAATATCAGTATATGTTCAATTCGAAGAACTATCTGTATTTGTATGATTTGAACGGAAACAGGGTGGAGCATTATCCGGTAAAACTGCCTGCCGAGGCCGTAGCCCCAATGACTGTGGTGGATTATGATAATAATAAGCGCTACCGCATATTAATTCCTTTGGCCGACGGAAAAGTGTATAACTTCAAAATCGACGGTACGGAAACTCCGGGCTGGAAATATCCGCAAATGGAGTATCCGGTGCATAATGCGGTTCAGTTTTTTAAATTGGGCTCCAAGGATTTTCTTGTGATAAGCGATACGGCCGGCAATGCCATATTCGCGAATCGCCGGGGCGAGCGTCGCATGAGTGCGCAACTGGCCTTTACCAATAATCCGCGCACGCCTTTTTTCAAAAAGTCAGGCGGTGGCCGGCACAAGATTATCACTACCGATATGCGTGGCCGCATCGTCAGTATTGATGCCGACGGAAATGTGAATAAGAAACTGTTACGGGAATTCACCCCCGGGCACACATTTGCGTATTTTGATTTTGACGGCGATCGGCACAAGGATTATATCTTTCTGGATAAAAACTCCTTATATATATTTAATCATGAGGGGAAACTGATGCATCAGCATAGCTTTAGCCAAAACTTGTCTCCGGTAATCCACAATGTGTCCATGCCGACCAAAGAGTCGGTGCGCATAATTTTGCACGATGCTGATAATCAACATTTGATTTTGGTAACCAAAACGGGTGAAATTATTGAAAAAGAAGATTTCACTTTAAGCCCTGTCTTTATTAAAGAAGAGGCAACAAAATCTGAAATTTTACGTCTAATAGGGGTGTCAGGACGCATTGTAAGCAGCTTTTTGATTAAATAATCAAAAAAATAAAGAAACTTTGTCGTATCTTTACTTGCTTTTATTAATTGCGCAATAAAAAAAACAGACTGTATGAAGAAAAATATACCTAAAAGAATGAAAGCTAATTTTTTAAAGAGGTCCCTCCGGATAGTTTTTCTATTTATTTCTGTAGCTGTATTGTTAAATTCATGTTATAAGGACAGGTTGGGCTATGATAAGATTGCCGGCGGTACCTGGAATCCCGATTTGGCAGCGCCATTGATTTATGCCGATTTGGATATGACTTATATGACGCGTAATAGTAATGATACCTGGAAAGAGGATCCGGACGGATTAATGAGTTTGATTTATGAAGAAAAAGGAATCTCCGATTTTGCACATGATGTAATTTCGATTCCAGACCAGCAAATGGATACGACCGTTAATTTGGTGTTGCCCCCCGGTATGAGCGTGGGAGACAGTACCTCAAAATTCTTTTTAGTTAATTCGGAATTTCACGGAAATAATAACGAGCGTATTGACAGTATTCTTTTGAAAAGCGGAACCATGACCCTGGAATTGACCACGGATATTAATCAGGACGGTTATATTGAGGTAATCATTCCGACGATGACCAAATACGGGGTAACTTTTCGCGAGCGTGTGGAGTTTACTTATAACGGAACATCACCCATTACGAAGTCCGTTACCATTCCCGTTCAAGATTATTACATGGTTTTTACCAATAACGGAAATACAAACATTTTGCAACAATATTTGAAAGTTTCGGTAACCAAAACCGGTAATCCCGATAATTCACCTTATACCTTCCAGCTTAAACAAAAAATAGAAAGCATTGAATACCATGTGGCCTTTGGTTATGTGGGTGTGCATACCTTTACCGTGAATGAAACCAAAGTTCCGATTAGCTTGTTCGACAATCAGCAATCGGGAAGCATTATGATGGAAGACCCTCATTTGTATGTTACTTTGCGTAATTCTTACGGAATGCCTTCAAATATTACGTTTACCGAATTTTATGCGGAGCGTGACGGAGTGAAGAAAAATATTACCAGCACTTTACTGCCCACGCTTCCGGTTAATTATCCGTCATTGTCGAATGTCGGCGGGTATGATACAACCGTTTATCATTTCCATCGCGGAAATTCGAATATCGTGGATGTGATTAATATGAACCCCAAGAAATTGGTTTTTAAGGGGGATTTTGAAACAAATCCGACCGCTGCGGTTGTGCCGAATTTTGTTTTGGATACAAGCCATATCGCTTTTGATGTCCTTTTGGAATTACCCTTTTATGGCCGGGCATTGTCGATTGATTTGCGCGATACATCCGACGTAAATATTGATGCAAGTACTAATATCGATTACTTAGAGTCGTTAACACTAAATCTTAACACTTCCAACGGATTTCCGGTAGATGCTTATCTTCAGATATATTTTGCCGATTCGAACGGAGTGGCCTACGATTCGGTTTTCTCTACGGGACGTCAAATGGTTAGGGCGGGTATTGTCGGGCCGGCACCCGATTACCGGGTAACGAGTAAAACACATTATATGGCGAAAATCCCATTAAGTCAGAGTCAGCTTGACAGCTATAAAAAAGCCGAGAAAATGATTATTTCTGCTCAGGTATCCACGATTGACCAAGGGAAGAAAGTTGTTAAAATATATTCCGATTACTCGGTATATGTTGAGTTAGCAGCAAGAGCCAAATATAAAACAGATTTTTAACTGAATAAAACAATGAAAATGACTGAGAAAATGAACCACAGAAAACTGGCGATTATCACGGCGACAATTGTTTTGTTCAGCTTAATCGGTTTTAAGGCCAGTGCACAGTACGACAATACGATTTACAGCTTAAAGTCGGTGCCACAAACCACCCTTACCAATCCGGCTATTATGCCTGATTATAAATACCACTTTGGTTTTCCGTTTTTATCATCCGATTATACGGGATTCGGAACCAGTGGGGCAAGATATTCGGATGCATTATACCGCAGAGATGATGATTCTATGCTTGTGGATATACCGGGTATTATTTCCGCAACCAAAGAAAAAAATAATTTGAATGTACGACAGGTAGTGCAGATTCTGAACTTCGGAATGCAATGGAAGGATTGGTATTTCAGTGCATCAATTTCAGATATTGCCGATGTGAATATGATGTATTCCAAAGATGTTGTGGAACTCATAGGTTTGGGGAATGCTTCACGTATTGGCGAAGCATTTGATTTGGGAGCAACCGCTTTGAAAGCACAGTATTATCGCGAATATGCATTAGGCGCTGCCTATGATTATGATAACCGGTGGAACTTTGGTGCCCGGGTAAAATTCCTCTTCGGGAAAGCTGCCATTGATACCAAAAATATGGAAGGAAAGCTGACGACTACCGAGGATTATTATTACCTGACAACCGAATCGTATATGACGATAAATATGTCGTTGCCCGAGTATAAAAAAGATACAACAGAGGATGTCACTTTAGGAGAAATGTTGTTTACCAGTTGGAATCCGGGAATGGCATTCGATCTTGGCGCCACCTACAAAATGGACGACCAATGGACATTCTCGGCCAGTGTGCTCGATTTGGGTTGGATTACTTATAATCGTTGGTTGAAAACCTATTCGAATGACAATGTGGTATGGACTTACAAAGGGGTGGAAGCTACACAGTTTGACGGAATGACGGACGACCAGCGTGACGACCGCATTGAAGAGATTAAAGACTCGCTGATAGATATGTTTCAGCTTGATGAGTCGGTGCAGCCTTTTTCGGTTACATTAACGGCGAAAATATATTTAGGTGCCAATTACCAATTAAGTGATATCGAAAATGTATCCGCGCTATTGCGTACCGAGATTTTTCATAATGTATGGCGCCCTTCCTTAACCTTGTCTTATTATCGTCAATTGCACGAGAATTTTGGTATTACCGGCAGCTATACTATCGCTAACCGCTCGTATGCGAATTTCGGCCTCGGCCTGGTGGTTGATGCCGCTCCGGTGCAAATATACCTTGTTACCGATAATATTGTGGGATTGGTTGCTCCGGATAAGGTGCATTATGCTAATTTCCATTTTGGAATAAATTTTATTTTCCCGGAAAAAAGCGGAGGAAAAACCATGATGGATTTATAAGCTATAAATAGTCCTGAAAATACAAAAGCCCCGGTCCGGGGCTTTTTTTATAGCATAGCGCTAAAGTTTCTTCCTATTCAAATGTAAAAGTTATCCAGGCCATTTTTGAGGTCAGCTTGTCGATATTCGTATTGTAAATATTGTTCTCCTTGCTCATAAGGTTTAATCCGCCATAAGCCATTTGCAGTTCAATTCCGAATTTGAAATAGGGCAGAAAAAAATCAAAACCAACGCCCAGAGTTCCCATTAAATCATGGGGATTAAGCTTAATAACGACCTTTTCGTCTGTTCCTTTTTTATCTTTTTGCGAAGCTAAATCTAAACTATATCGTACACCGCCCAATACATATACCCGCGAATTATTCCACTTTCCCGGCAGGCGTTTCGATTTGTATTTAATACTAAATGGAAAATCAATATAGGTGCTTTCGACGGATTTAATAAAGGTTTTTTCCCCACCCAAGGGTTCTCGTACGACATATTTCAGGCTGCGTTCTCCAAATGAAAGTGTGGGTACAAAACGCAGATCAAGATAGCGGGTTAATCGTTTATTGGCAACAATACCAATATTGAACCCCATGCTAGCCAGTGGTTCAATAACCAAAAGCGTGTCGTTATAATCAACCTGATCAACCGGATGCACCACAAAGTTCATGCTGTTCATTCCCAGGGTAAATCCGAAGTGCCATCGCTTTTGGTCGTATTTGGGCAGGTTTTTCGGGAAATACTGGGCCAGCAGCGGTTTGCTTAAACCGGCTAGCAGCAATATAACGATAATCAGCCCTTTCTTCATAACGTATCCCAAACGTTTATTAATCTTTATTATTATTTGCTTTCTCAACTTTCGCGGCTGCTTTTTTACCGACATAAATCGTTGAAATTCCCGAAGTAAGCGGCTCCATATAGGTATCCGTATAACCGCATTCTTTCATAATGTCTTCAAAGTCTTTCCCTCCGGGAAATTTGGCAACCGATTCGGGTAAATAGGTGTAGGCTCCGGGGTCTTTGGAAATGATGCGCCCCACGGTGGGCAGAATATGGTTGGAATAAAAACCGTACAAAGGTTTCATCAATCCGGTGGGATGTGAGAATTCCAAAACAATAAGGCTGCCTCCGGGTCTCAGGGTACGGAGTATTTCGCGCAGGCCCAGTTTTAAATCGGCAAAATTACGCACACCGAAAGCCACCATGGCCAGGTCAAAGTAATTGTCGTCCAGGGGGAGATTTTCGGCTACGCCCTGCTCCATGCGAATCAAATCCTGCAGACTGTGCTTGCGGATTTTCTCTTTGCCCACGTGCAGCATGGCGGAGGAGAGGTCGATGCCCACAATCTCTTCCGGACGGGGTTTAATTTTAGCCGCCAGTATGGCCAGGTCGCCTGTTCCCGTGGCCACATCCAGAATACGTTTGGGCTGCAAACTTTTTACAATCTTCATCACCCGCCGCCGCCAGTAATAGTCGATGCCAAACGACAAAAAGTGATTCAGAAAGTCGTATTTTGGCGCGATGCTGTTAAACATATTGCGCACATCCTCTTTCTTTTTGTGCTGCTCCGGACTTAATTCTGCTTTATGATTCAATGTTTTTTCTGTTGAAATTTGTAACCCCGTTTTGACGGGCAAATGTACATCAAATTTCTGTTTCTAATGATGTTGTCCGGTAAAGCGGCGGCGAATTCTGCGGCCTTCATTTTTATCGGGTTTGGAAGAATGCTCGTCAGTGGCATTTCTGTAAAAGTACAGGTAATCGAGGCTTCCTGCCACTATGCCGGTAATTGCCAGCCAGTCGAGGAGGGAAGCGTTCGACTTGAAAAAACTGAGAAAAGCCCTGAAACTGTCGTAATCCGTTGTGCGCAGATAGAAAAATAGTAAGCCGAAATTCACCTTGCTTTTGTCCACCACCGCCGATATCATCCAATCGTAATAATGAATATAGAGCAGATATTTACCCAGAAAATAACTGATAAGTGAAAAGACTACAGCATAAAAAATATAGCGGGGTTCACCTTTTTTCGGCATATACAAAAAAGCGAGAAAGCCTTGCAGCAAGGCGGTGCCAACAGGAATAAACATGGGTTCCATATCAGCGCGGATGCCGGCATAAGCCCACAAAAATCCGCTGCCGAAACTTAGCGCCGCCGCCAATACCAGATATTGCCAATGCACCATCAGCTCTTTCTCGCGTAGGAAGTTTTTAATACGAAACGCTATGGAAACAGATTCTGCCATGCGGAATAATTAAAAGCCGACTTTAATTTGCGGCGGCTCGTCGCTATACTTAAACGAAAGGTGAAAAGCCAGTTTCTTTTTCAGTTGGGCATATTCTTCATCGCTGATTTCTTCCAAGTTTTTTCCGTAGGTCATCAGAGAATATTCCCGCGCCATCAACACATAGCCGCGGATGATTTGCGCCAGATACTTATTCAGGTTTTCCAGCTTGTCATCTTTATTGGTAATCAGCCAAATGCCGTTATGTGCCGGATCGGATGAATATTTGGGGTCCTTGCCGAAGTTCAAATACTGCTTGCTGATATAGGGCGTCAGGCTGTCGGGCTCAATACGCGTTTCCTCTACCTCCAGATTATAACCGTCTTTCAGTACCTCCAGAATGCGGGTATAATCATATTCAAACATCACATCCGGGCAAGGCGACGGCTCGATGCCGATGGACAGGATGTTTTTCCCCTCCTGCGGGTTTACCAGTTTGTTCTCGTCCAAATCGAAATACAGCACGGGCCATTTTTTTACCTCATGGTGCTCACAGTAAATTTTGTCGAAATAGAAGATAAGGTCTTCCAGTGTTTCCAGGGAATCGATACGAATATCATAGCCGAAAACCGGTGCGGTAAAAAGAGCTTTTTCGCGTTCGGAAAATTCCGGTTCAAAACTGCAGGCATACAGCAGCAGCAATACGGGAACCATCAATCCGGCTAAAATTCTCATTTTGCTTTTTTCAAAATTTTAATGGCTTCTTTTAATAGATGATCGCGGTTTACAGGCACCACGCCCACTTGCTCACAAACCAAACCACCGGCCAGGTTTGCCAGCATGGCAGAAGCTTGTGCACTGAGTCCGCTTGCCATCGCCAACGAAAGTGTGCTGATTACCGTGTCGCCGGCGCCCGACACATCGGCTATATTGCGCACAATGGCGGGGATATGCATTTGCGTATTGCGCTCGCAAACCAATATTCCGTGTTCCGAGAGGGTTACTATTCCAATCTCGATATTATTTTTCTTCATTAATTCCATCATTGCGAATTTAATCGCCTGAATATCTCCGTTTTCTATTTCCAGGCCGACACCTTCAATCAATTCCTTGAAATTGGGTTTCAAAACGGTTAAATCGCGGTAATAGTCGAAGTTTCGTCGTTTGGGGTCCACCGTTACCGGAATATTATATTTCTCGGATACGTCTTGCACAAACTCGATTATATTCTCCGTAATACAACCTTTGTCGTAGTCCTCCATAATGATGATATCGATGGTGTTTTCCTCGATAATCTTACGGATTTTACGAATCAGCGGGCGTTCTTCGTAACTGCTGATGGGGTAGGTGCTTTCCTCGTCCACACGCAGCATTTGGACATTATTTCCCACGATGCGGAATTTTGTGGTCGTAGGCCGGTGATTGCTGACATGAATACCGTCGGTAATCATATCTTCCTTTTTCATCAGCTCCACAAACTCTTTCCCGCGCATATCTTTACCAACGACCGAGCATAAAATAGGATTTCCGCCCAGCGACTTCACATTAAGTGCCACATTGGCTGCCCCGCCCATACGGCTCATACGGCCGGTTACCGATACCACCGGCACGGGTGCCTCCGGCGAGATGCGGTCCACCGTGCCGAAAAGGTAGGCATCGACCATTACATCACCGATAATAAGTACATTCAGATTGTTGAATTTTTCAAATGATTTTCGAACTTCTTTTTCAGTCATGACACTTTTGTGTTGAAGTAAATTTCGTTGTTACGCGGCAAAGGTAGAAAATTATTCGCTTGCGGGATTAGGGATAAGTTCGCATGGTGGGCGGTTTTTTTTACAGGGGTTCTTACTTAATTATTTGGAAGCTTTGTTATTAAAAAACTATTGTTGACCGCAGGCATGGTATTTTTTAATAGTTTTACGGGGAAGAAATATATAGTGGAAATTTATTGACCGGTCAGTATATTTGGGCGTTATGGGCAATTTAAAAGACATAAATACGTTACTTAATTCAATGGTCGGAAATGCCGAAACAGCGACCTTAAAATTCTTCTGAAAGTAGGTAAACTAAAATATTTAATATTATGAATGACAAATGTTGGTTTCCAAACGGTTCTGTGACGCAGGTAAATGCGGACAACAGTTTAACTATTCAAGCACCTGATAACTGGATTTATGTCGGATACTCTGGTGGAAAATTACAAGTTGCAAAATGATGGTGGAACATCAGTATCTTGTACATGCAATACTAGTGGATCATGTTTACCTTTTACGGCTAGTGGACCAGATGGCTCAACCTCGGGTTGCTCGGGAGATTGCACCAATTGTACAATGAAACAATCTATTGCGCAAGGCAATATTGACATTGATGAAGGTGGTTACATTAATTTAAATGTTGAAGCTCGAATAATTGAAGTTGGAGAAGAATTTCCATCAGCTTTTGATGCAATGTTTCAAATGCCAGAAGTTCAACAAAAAGTTGATGACTTTATCAATCAGGTTTACGCAGGTCAAGGATTTCCTGAGGTTACAAATAATGATGGTCGTCTCGAAGTATCTGAAGGCTATGTGTTTGCTGTCGTAAATATTTGTAACCGTGCAGCAGTAATTCCAATTCCTGAATCTGCAATGGTTGCAAACGGTGCAGGGGGTAGTTCAGGAAGCTGTTCCTGTACAGACGGCTCATGTACCGCAAAATCCAAATCAGTTCCATTTATCGGTAGCGTAACTTACTGTGAAGGCAGTTGCCAAGGCACTTGTACCTTATCAACTTCTATTGTTCAAGATGGTGTTAGGGAAATTACCTACGCAGCTGAAGTATTTAAATTTTAAAACTTTTAACCACTTCCAGATAGGTGAAACTCACCTATCTGGAAGTTTAAACAAATTTTTATGAAGTATACAATAATTTCTTTAGCCGTTTTACTTGCAATATTTACTTCCTGTGCACGAACAAGTGACAAATTAGAAGGAAGGTGGCAAATAATTTATATAACTCCTTCTGACAATATAAAATCAGATGGAGAGCAAACTGCATTTACTTGGTTGAATATCTTATCCGACCAATCAAGTCTAGCTTTTAGAAATGACTCCATTTTTGTTAACAATGATTTCAAATCCAAATACAAGTTGGAAAACAATTCGTTGTACTACCAAAAGGACAATGCTTTTCAAAAAGTATATGACTACAGCTTTAATAATGACACTCTCATTTTAAAAAACATATCAGAAAATGTGACAATAAAAATGAAGAAAAAAAGCCCATAACATTGTATAAACGTAATGCGGGATGCACGGCTAAGATTGAGCATTTTTGCTCCTAATAAACTTTGCTGTGGGGGTGGCCAGTAAATCGTTCCGAAATCCCGCACTACGTTTATTCAAACCGTTATAGGCAACCAAAAAAAATGAAAATGATACCATCAAAAGAAAATATTGAAAATGCACTTAAACCAAGTGAATGGGACTTTGGTAATGAAGTTTTATACAATTTATGTAAAAATAATTTAAAACATAACGATGATGGTAAAATAATTGCAAAAGTCTGGTTAATTGGGCGTTCATATGCAGCTGCGATAGAAAGGAGAAGAAATAAAACTCATATAAACGATGATTTTTACATAAGCAAAGTTGCACCGCTTTTTAAAAACTCAGAAATAGATAATTTGTTATCATCACTAAACCGTGAAATAAAAATAACTGCTAAAAATTTAAAAGAAATTCTTTATGTTCACTATTATTTAATGCAAGAGATAAAAAAAATTACAGAAATTGAAAAGCGGTCTTTTTGCTCAAAGTATTTACATTTCCACCTTCCTGAATTATTTTTTATTTATGATAGCCGTGCGGTAGCGGCACTAAGGAAATATTATAGTAGAGTTCCAAAAGATTTTTTGCATATAACAAAGTCTGAAAATATAGATAATGAATATGCTAAATTCTTTGTAAAATCTTTTGTGTTAAAAAAACAAATCGAAAAAGAATACAATTTAAACCTAACAAATAGACAGTTTGATAAAATATTGATATTAACTGCAAATAATA
>CAYUAN010000075.1:0-6627 GCA_964442545.1 uncultured Prolixibacteraceae bacterium
GCCAAGCCGCCGGTTGCGGACACCACGGATGTAAACGGGCGTTTTTCGTTTCCCGATGTGGACTACGGCCTATATTCCATTGTATATGAAAAACCGGGCTACGGACGTTTTATTCTGAATAATGTAAGCCACCAAAAAGGAGATACGGAAATAGGTATTATTCCGGACTTAGGGCAATTTTCAACCACAATGGTTGATTCCATCAGCGATTCGGTAAGCGGTGCGGTTATTACCATTCGCGTAGTAACGACACCGGGCGGAACAACGAATAAACCGCGCTATTTACGCTTTTTCTTTGGCGATAATTCCAATGTGAGTTTTGAAGATTTTATTGCGTATTCATCGGTGGTTACAGCTCCAAGCAATCCCTATATTTACAGCATCAGTATGCACAAACTGCTGGACTGGGGTTTTAAGCCCGGCGATCATATTTGGATAAAAGCTTACGGGGATTCGAAATACAGCAACCATTATATCGATCCCTTAAAAGGCATTCATATTTTTCCGAATCTGAATCTGCATTCGGCAGCAGCCGTGTATTTTGTTATGCCTTAGGTTTTTTATCTTCGCTTTGCGGTGTCAGCTTTTTCGCCTTTACATATTTGCTCAGCTTTTCGATATTACCGGGTTTAAACACTACCGAAAAGACATTCAATGCACGGTATTGTGCCGAAATAATTTCCGCATAACGCTCGCTGTAATAGGGCTCCGAAACATAAGCCCATCCCCCGGCGACATGCTCTTTTTTCAGGTCTTTCAGTAAGCCAGCAATTGCATTTTCCTGCTCCGGACTTTGCGGCACCACCGCCACACGGAACACATCTACTTCCGAACCTTTGCCCAGATACCTCATTATCAGCCCGGTTAGTTCGGACAACATCAAATCCTCTTCCTCCGTTACCACATCATCCACATTCACCAAAAGGGATATCACATCTATCAATTGCGAAGCCTGCTCCTCAGGCGGCGAGGTACTGAGATAGGCATTCATGGCGCGGCGTAATTCCTGAAAACGACGATCCGATTCGTCGGCATATTTGACAATCACATCCCAATCGAGCTTAATACCCCAGTTATCGGCAAAGCCCTGGATAAATTCCCGTTCTTTATCATCCAAATCATTATCCACCATTGCCACACGGCCCAATATTTCAATAATCTTAGCAGCTCCGGAAGGCTTGAAAAATACCTTGGCCAGGTCTCCGGCCTCCTTACGTTCCAGATTCAGAGCGCGGAGCAACAAACGGAAGAAACTCTCGCCACGATTCGTAGATACAAATAAGCCGACACCAATCATGGTGCTGATTACGCTGGCGGTAATCCACATCAGATTAGCCGACAGTTGCGGAATCTGGCCACCCCCAAAGTTTTTAATAGCGAAAAAGCCATTAATCAAAATACTGATAAACATGGCCGAAATGGAGATACTCTCGGCTACCACGCGTTCGTGCTTCCGCTTCCACAGCTTGTTGATGATAAAATAAATCTGGATAAAACTCAGAATGGCGGCCACTATAGCCATCAAGTTTACCACATCCTCATAGGTAATATATTCCTGTTTATACACCGGCCAGTCGATATTATCCATATCGCCGAAATTCACCTGCTGCCATTTGGGATGCGAAAATTTATTCCACTGGATTCCTTTCAAATTATCGCTCAGGTCATTGTACAGGATATCGATTTGGCGCGCCATGGCCGTATCTATATTCTTGGTGTTTACCATCAATAAAGTACGCACTCCGAGGGTTTTCACTTTTTCAGGATTCCAGGAATAAACACCGCCCTTGATTTCACGCATTTCGTATAAATCATCCAAATCATTATCACGCAGATTCAGCAATTTTATCTTAGCGGAAACTTCCGCGGGCAAAGCGCTCAAATAGGTTGAAGGAGCCGCGCCCACATAAAAGAAGGCGTCAATATCCCCGTTTATCAATGCCTGTACCGACAGTTCAAAAGGTATTTCAATGGCGTTCCAATCCAGTTTTTTCACCTTTTCGATAACCGCCGCGGTAACATGGGTTCCCGAATTCGGACTTCCCACACCCACATTTTTCCCGGCCAAATCGGCAACGGAATTGATGCCTCCGTTTCGCAGGCTAATCAGATGAATCTCCTCACAATACAGCGGCAAAAACACCTTGATGTACTGCTCAATATCTTTCTCCGGGCGGTCCACCTTCAAAACATCATACTGCATAAAAGCAATCTGAATAGTGTCGGTGAGCAGATAACGGATATTATCCTGACTACCCTGAGTGTTGTATATATGAAGTTGTACGTGCGTATTGTTTTGAATATCGTGGGCAAACTGGTCGTATACCTCGCCTTTAATTCCCGACACCATATTGATGGCCGGTTGAGCGAAAACAATAGACGTTGCTAATAACAACAGTCCTGCAAACCAAATTCGAAAAGTAGAATATCTCATACGTCTGAGTTTCAAATTATAATTTCCAAATTTAAAAAATAAAAAGAGAAATGCCGAACATTTCTCTTTTTTATTTTAACCTTCAATCAACAAGGATGCACCATCATTAAGATTATAAATCCCGTCAATTATAAAGTCATTATCTGAAATAGGTTTTCAGGAAATTACTGATATTTTCCTCAATCCGGTTTTGCACATCAAAGGTGTCGGCTTTTTCAAATTTCTCTCCCACAATGGTTTCGTACAATTCAATATACCGCTCCGATACCTGCTGCACAAATTCATCCGTCATTTCCGGAACCTTTTGTCCGGGCTTGCCCTGAAAGCCATGCTCCATCAACCACTCCCGCACAAATTCCTTGGAAAGCTGACGCTGATTTTCGCCTTTGGCAAAACGCTCTTCATAACCGTCGGCATAGAAATAGCGTGATGAATCCGGCGTATGGATTTCGTCAATCAGGTAAATTTCATCCCCGATTTTCCCAAACTCGTATTTGGTATCTACCAAAATAAGCCCTTTCTCGGCAGCCATTTCGGTTCCGCGCTTAAAAAGCTCCATGGTATATTTTTCCAGCTTGGCGTAATCTTCTTCACTTACCAAACCTTGTTTCAGTATTTCCTCTTTGGAGATATCCTCATCATGCTCGCCCTGTTCGGCCTTGGTGGTCGGGGTAATAATCGGCTCGGGAAAACGCTCGTGCTCACGCATTCCGTCCGGTATAGGCACGCCGCAAATGCTGCGCGAACCGTTTTTGTACGAACGCCACGAACTGCCCGTCAGATAGCCGCGAATAATCATTTCCACAGGGAATGGCTCGCACAACAAACCGGCCGTAACATTTGGATCGGGCGTGGCGATTTTCCAGTTGGGAACGATATCTTCCGTGGCATCCAAAAACTTGGCGGCAATCTGGTTCAACACCTGGCCTTTGTATGGAATTCCTTTGGGCAAAACCACATCAAAAGCTGAAATACGGTCGCTGACCACCATCACCAAGAGCTCATCTTTGATGTTATACACATCACGTACTTTTCCTTCGTACAAGCTTTTTTGTCCGGGAAAATTAAAATTGGTTTTAACTACTGCATTACTCATTATCCGATTTTTATTAGGTTTTTATTGATTTATTCTTCGCTATAAGCTTTGATGATACGCGTTACCAGCTTATGCCGCACCACATCGTTTTGGTCGAGTTTAATAAAATCGATTCCCTTGATTCCACCCAAAAGTTTCTCCGCTTTCAGCAAACCCGAATGCTGGTTTTTAGGTAAGTCTACCTGTGTTATATCGCCTGTGATAACAAATTTGGCATCCTTGCCCATACGGGTTAAAAACATTTTCAATTGCGAGCTGGTGGTATTTTGGGCTTCATCCAATATTACAAAAGCATGGTCCAAAGTACGGCCACGCATAAAAGCCAATGGCGCAATCTCGATGGTTCCGTCTTCGAAATAAGAAATCAGTTTGCCTTGGGGCAACATATCGCGCAAAGCATCATAAAGCGGCTGTAAATAGGGGTCTAACTTATCACGCATATCGCCGGGCAGGAACCCCAGGCTCTCTCCCGCTTCCACCGCCGGACGGGTAAGGATAATGCGCCGCACCTCCTTGTTTTTCAAGGCGCGCACAGCCAAAGCCACCGCGGTATAGGTCTTGCCCGTACCGGCCGGGCCTATGGCAAACAGCATATCGTTCTTTTGCACGCTTTCCACCATCCGCTTTTGGTTTTTGGTGCGCGCCCGGATCAAACGCCCGTTGCGCCCGTGTACCAGCACTTTATTATCCTCCTCCGATTCGACATAATTGCGGTTTTCCTCCTCGGTGGAATTCAAAATTTGCTTAACATCCGATGCTTTTACCACACCAAAGCGGTCATATACTTTTTTCAGATAATCGATAATGGCGGCAATTCCTTCCAATTGCTCATCCGTACCGGCCACTTTTATTTCCAGTCCGCGCACCACAATGCGCAAGTGCGGAAAGGCCTCCTCCACCAATTTCATATTGGCGTTGTTCACCCCGAAAAACTCAACCGGATTACCGCCTTCTATTTCGAATATTCGTTCTCCTGACACTGCTTTTATTTACATTTATTTCAGCGGCAAAGATAGGGCTAAAGCAAATATGTACAAGGATTTTCTGAATGGCTTAAATCATATATCTGCGGCTGAAAATATGGCGACAGGATTTCAGATAATGATGGTGTTTTTTTCGACGCTGATTATTATGATTTGAATGTTTACTACAGTTTTACAATTTCTTTTTATAGTTTTGAGGTAGTTCGCGAAACTTTGCGTACCAACATTAATTATTACACAAAGGCACACAGAGAAGGCACGGAGGGCCACAAAGCAGTTTTCAAACAAGCTCAATTCCACAAATGTAAATTAAGCAAAGGGCTTCCTATTATTTTTGAGAAGAACGAAAGACGAAATTTATTCAAATCCGCGTATGAGCGCGCCGCATAATCCAATAAAGTGATTTACTTTTTTAACCTACTTTTGCAAACAAACAGAAACAGATGGCAAATATTGGCAAAACCAACCTCCTTAAGGTATTACGAAAAGTAGATCACGGACTTTATCTCGACGGGGAAAACCTGGGCGACATTCTTATTCCGAAACGCTATGTCCCCGATAACACTGAAGTCGGAGACGAACTGGAGGTGTTCCTCTATACCGATTCGGAAGACCGCCTGATCGCGACCACCGAGAAACCCATTGCCCAAGTGGGCGAGTTTGCCGCGATGAAAGTGGTGCATACCAATAAATTCGGAGCCTATTTAGATTGGGGCCTGACCAAAGACCTTTTTGTTCCTTTTCGTGAGCAAAATGCCAAAATGGAAGAAGGCCGGACGTATCTGGTTTTTGTGTACCTCGACCTGGATACCGACCGTGTGGCCGCCTCCGCCAAGCTGGATCAGTTTCTGGATGAGACACCGCCCGATTTCGAAGCGGGTCAAGAAGTGGAAATCATTATTGCCCAACGTACCGACCTGGGATACAAGGTTATTATCGAAGGAACGCATTGGGGAATGATTTATTCAAACGAAATTTTTGAACCGCTGAGAATCGGCGAGCGCAAACGGGCTTTTATCAAAAAGATGCGTGATGACGATAAGATTGACGTCAGTCTGCAACAAAGCGGCTACGAGCGAATTGACGGTATTGCGCAGAGCATTTTGCAACAGCTCGAAGAAGCCGGCGGCAGTTTGCCCCTCAACGATAAAAGCGATCCGGACAGCATTAAAGAACAGTTCGGAATCAGCAAAAAAGCATTTAAAAAAGCCATTGGCGCCTTGTACAAACAACGACTGATTGATATTAACGAGCAAGGAATTAAAAAAATCTAAAGACGATGAAGATTAAGTATTTTATCCTGGTTTTAAGTATGGTCTTCGCGCTGCAAAGCTGTACACAATCGGACAAGCAAGATGATAAAAACGAACTGATTAGCAAGCTGGCAAACACATTGAAAAAGCACCAATCGGTACATTTCAAGGTGGATGAAAAATATTATTCCACCGATGTACCCGACACCACCCGCACGCCTTTTGAGGTTTGGGCGGTTCGTGCCGACAGCTTTATCTGGGCCGACAATAAGTACCGCCCGTACAATCTTATCCTTTCCAATGATTCGTTTTTGGTGGTTATTCCGCCCAAGCACACTACGATGCTTTATCCGGATTTTTCCGAGCCGATGATTGGGGAACACGATTGGCTCGCGTATTTTATGAATCCCGATGCCCTGATTGAAACCGCCGGAGACACCAATAACCGCATTATGTTTTCGGAAATAGTGCTGGACGGTAAAAGCTACGCGATGCTGGATATCGCATTTCCCAAAAACGATAAAGGCGACAAAACCACCATTACCTATATGATTGACCGGGAAACGGCTTTTCCGGTGCGAGCTAAGCTGGTGCGCAATTCTCCGAAAAATGTGTACACCAATGAACTAAGCTTTAGCGCTATTGAATATGATAAGGAGGATATCAACGAGCTAAACGAACGCCGGGCAAAAGTGATCCGTGAGAATCCTATTGAAAAGCGCGGCGAATCGACCACGGCCATCACCGAACAAATGCTGCACGAAGGAGCGATTGCCCCACTGTTTGATGGGAAGTTTTACACCGACGGTTCCGAGTTTCGCTTGCAGGACTATATCGGCAAAGGCATCATCCTGATTGATT
>CAYUAN010000076.1:0-6493 GCA_964442545.1 uncultured Prolixibacteraceae bacterium
ATAGAAATCTGCGTCTAAGAAATCTTATCCTATCTTCTACTGATACTGTTTTTTCTGAGCCTGATTTCTCTGATTTAACTGATTCTTTTAAAATTTTCAGCCGGATGAAAATTATAATCAGCGCATTCGTGATTATCAGGCTCTAAATTTAATGGGTACATCTTTGTGTAACAGCTTACCTATCGATTTCACAGAGTTATACAGTGTTGTACACAGAGGAACACAGTGAAATAATCAAAAACTTATATGCCCTTATATTTCTTATATGGTTCCCAAAAAAAAATTAATTTCTTAATGTCAGAACTTAAACATCGTACTCGATATGACCCTATGGATTTATAAACATTAAACATTTGAAAAGCTCTTACTCCAAGCACAATATCCACAAGGCATA
Source organism: uncultured Prolixibacteraceae bacterium (assembly GCA_964442545.1). Taxonomy (GTDB): domain Bacteria; phylum Bacteroidota; class Bacteroidia; order Bacteroidales; family UBA1556; genus UBA6267. Next base: position 395 of record CAYUAN010000076.1, read on the forward strand.
AACGTATATTTGTATGCGAACACAAGTCCGGAAATGCGAAAGATTTTAACACTGATATTTGTTTTTAGCCTGCTTTGGCACAATGCATTAACCCAAAGCAAAAAGCTGTCGGAAAGCTCCGATTACGAAGCGCTGGACATACAGTTTAATCCCTCCTATCCTACCGTTTCGCTGCCCAATTATTTTATCGACAAAATCGCCGCCGCCCTGCCCAAAATCCGGATGTACACCAAGGTGCATTATCATTATCAGTTGCGCACCGAGGTGCTGCAAACGACTGCCAGCAAATACCGCATCAGGATTTGGATCGACACCATTAGCCACGGAGGAAATTACACCTATAAAGACTTCGATTTCAGCCATCTGATTGCCCCGGTGCAAATTGACCAGACATTAAAGATTTTGGACATCACCTCCAACCGAAACTACCTGCGTAAGTTCCGGATAAACTTTCGCACGGGCGACACGCTGGAATTTCCCTTAAAAGATTTGAAAGGTGTTTTTACTTCAAAAGTTAAAATTCAACCGCAAGGTGTCAAGGCCGTATATACCGCGAGTCAGAAGGATAAGTTTGATGCCGCGATTCGCGATATTGACCGCTATTATCATGATGTGGCCCAACTGGACGAGCTGAAGAAGAAGCTGCAGTCCCTGGATTTCAGCCGTGCCGATGTCGTGGCACTGCGCAATGTGGATTTGAAATATATAGAAAAGGATATGGCCAAAATCCGGCCGCAAGAATACAGTGCCACCCTGAATCTCAGCGCCTACGATCCTGCCCGTTTATTAATCAAATACGACAGTCTGCAAAATATGATTGCCGGCAGGCGCCGGATGATGAACAGCAAAATGAATGCCCTGGAACAGGTTTATTACGATCAGGCATTAAAGGAACTGGCCGAAGGCAATGAGGCAGAGGCGGTGGAATTATTTGAAAATGCCGTTCGGGTAAATCCCTATTTTGCTCCGGCGGAATATCAATTGGCTCAACTGGATTTCCGGCACGGGCATTATCGTCGGTGTTTGACCAAAGTGCAGGTAGTACTGAACGAAATGAAGCCCGTCGCGAGCCAGAAAACGGAGAGCATTCGTTTGGGACAGGCCGCTTTCGACTCGCTTATGCGCATTTGCGAAGCGCTGAACCGCGAAGAGCGCTTTAACGAATCCACCCAAATACTGTATGATACCAAAGCATTTTGCGACAGCACTGCCGACTTCGACTGCGACCAACGCCTGGATGAGAATATTTCCACGGCGGTATATGGCTTGTATGCCTCTTACCTGAGTCTGGCGCGGGCCTCGCTTCGAAAAGGGCGCACGGATTTTTGCGGCGATTATCTGGCGATGGCCACAAACTATAAAAATACAAAGCCGGAGATTTTGAATAAAGAATATCCCGCAGCCAATGCGCTGGTGGTGGATTTGATTGACAGTCTGGTGCAACAGTCGGCCAAAGCCGGCACTCAAGGACGGCATGCACAGGCGAAGAAACTGCTGGACGAAGCAAAAAAGCTTTGCTCGGAGCATCGTTCCAGCGGTTGTATGGCCGTGATTAATAAGGAAGAAGGGAAAATGTATCGTGCGCAATATAACGAACTGGTTGCACAAAGTGTCCGCTATTCCAAACTGGGCCAAGGCGAAAAAAGCAAGGAATACCTTTCGCTGGCGATGACCTTTCAGCAATTGCATCCCGAGTATATCCCCACAAGTATTGGCACTGATACCATTGAGGGAAAGGTGCGGGTGATTATGTATCGCGAATATATCGCCAATGCGCGACGCGAATTACAACAAAAACGCTTTAGTGAGGCCTTGCAGGAACTTAGCGAAGCCCGCAAGCTGGAAACGGAATATGTTTTCCCGAAAGACGACAGTTTGGTCGCCTTAATGCAAAAAGCCGCCAAGCCCATGATTCTGGACAGCTTAAAACTAGGACAACTGAAGGCCTGGGGAAAGTTTTACGCCCGAGCCCGGCAATTGCTGGATACCGCCCGGCAAATGACCGCGCTTTACGGACTGAGCGGCGATCCGGAAATTGCCCGTGAAACTGCGAAGCTGCAATTAAAAATAAAGAAAGGCCGTTGCGAGAAAATCAGTGAGCGCTATACCGCCCTGCTGAAAAAAGGAAATATGAGCGAGCAGATGAACGACTTTTATTATGCCGCGCTCTTTTGGCAACAAGCCATCGATACGGCCCGGCAAACGGCGGCCTGCAGCATTGATGTTTCCATCGCCCGCTTAAAGCTTAAGAAATACCGCCACGACATCGAATATGCCGTACACTTGCACCGCGCCGACAGCATCGGCGAGCGTAATCCGGAAGCAGCATTCAATCATTTGCTACGGGCGGAGCAAATACGCGCCCGGCACCAAAACGAGATGAAAAGCGCCAAAACATTATTGGAGCTTCTATTAGCCAAAAAAAGTCCGGCACTGAATATTCAAGGCATCCGCTACTTTGTCAAACAAAAAGAAGCCGAAGCCGCCTATAAACTATGTGTTTACACTTTGGAAAGCGGCACGGAAGTTCCTGATGAACTGCAGGAGGCCACAGCCCGGCTATTGGCCGAATACGATCGCGAAAAGCAAAGCGCCTCCCCTGCCCAAATGGCGGAACATCGTTTTGGCTCTAAAAAAGAATTGCAGGGAATGAAAAAGGTTTATTTACGTGTGGGTCGTTAAGATTAAGCTGCACTACAAACTATCTGCACAACATAAAAACTAACGTAAGTTATCTATTTCCATTAATGTCGCATTTACTAATTGAATTTAGCAAGTCCTTTATTCAAAACAGGCGGATAATTTATTATTCCCCAAATCATATTGCCACCTTAAGTATATTTGTTGCCCGAAGGCATAAAATCAACCGGGATGTTTGAAAAGCAAATTTCATTAAAACAGAAAATAGTACTTGCCGCGATTTTCGCGCTTTTTCTGTTGATTGGTTTTGGGGCAAAGGATGATTACGGTATTGCCTGGGACGAGCCGGCACAACAGGAAATCGGCCGCTTCAATTTCGAATATCTCAGCGGGAGTTCGGATACGCTGGCCACCTATCACGACCGCTTTTACGGCGCGGCCTTCGAGTTGCCGCTTTATGCGCTGCAAAAGCTGTCGGGTATTGAAGATAGCGCCAATGTCTTTGAAATGCGACATCTGCTCACCCATCTGTTTTTCCTGCTTGCCCTGGGGTTCTTTTTCGCACTGGTATGGAAACTGTTTCGCAAGTTCCATGTTGCCCTTTTGGCGATGCTGGTGCTCTATATCCACCCGCGTATATTCGCACACAGCTTCTTCAACAGCAAGGACATCGTTTTTATGAGCTTTTTTATTATCGCGCTCTATACCTTGTATTTGCTGGTCGAAAAGCAAAATACCAAAAGACTGCTTTGGCATGCCCTCGCCTCTGCCCTGCTGATTGATACGCGTATTGTGGGCGCCATTATGCCGCTGCTCACCATCGGCGTTTTCTTCCCTATGCTGCTGCGCCGAAATTCGCATGCCGCGGAACTATGGAAAGCACTGATGCTGTACGCGGCCGCCACCATCTTCCTGATGTTTGCCTTCTGGCCCGCTCTGTGGACCGACCCTTTGCTTATCGGAAAAAGTTTCGCCCGCATGAGCCATTTCCCCTTTCGCTACGATGTGCTTTTTACGGGCCGACTGATTCCCGCCCCGGACTTGCCTTTTTACTACCTCCCCGTTTGGATTTTTATCAGCACACCGCCTTTTATCCTCCTGCTTTTTATTATCGGGCTGGGCTGGAGTATCCGCGATTATTTCCGTAATCCCGATGCCTTTTTCGAAAATCCCAAACAATGGTATTTGCTTAGCGTGATTGGCTTTCCCATAGATTTTATCATGCTGATTATCCTTCTGGGGTCCACGGTGTACGACGGATGGCGGCAACTGTATTTTGTTTATCCTGCGATGCTGATCGCGGCGGCATACGCCTATAATAAAATCAGTGAAAAGCTGCGCTATAAATCTGCCGGCAAATATGCGGTAAACGGACTTATCATTGTTTTTATGCTGCTTACCGCGCTTAAGATTTATAAACTGCATCCCTACGAGCAGGTGTATTTCAATCATTTTGCCGCAAAGAAAAACGAAAACCGTCGCAAGAGTTTCGAGCAGGATTATTGGGGTTTGAGTTTTCGCGAAGGTCTGGAATATGTTTTGAAGCACGAGCCGGACGACCGGGTTAAAATATGCTTTTCGAATGCAGCGGGTCCCGTTAATATCTTAGCTTTGCCCCCGGCGGAACAAGCACGAATCATGATAACGGATAAGCCGGAGGAAGCGGATTATTTTATTACGAATTACCGCTATCATCCGCAGGATTATCCCTATCAGGATGAGGTATTCAGTATCTGGCGTGATAAAAACAAAATACTGAGCGTCTTTCGAATCGGGGAAAAGCAACAGAAAAACTAAAGAACTTTATGGACATTATCGAATATCAGCATAAGCAAAACGAGCAGCGCCATCCGTGGGAAATGGCCCGCCTGGAGGTGGTGTATCGTTTGTTGCGCAAGCATTTCGATAAACAAAAAGCTATCGTCCTGGATGTGGGCTGTGGCGATACTTTTGTGGTGCAGGAACTAAAAAAGCGTTTTCCTGATGCCGGATTTTACGCCATCGACAAGGCCTTTACTCCCGGTTTAATCCGGGAATTTCAAACGGAAGGAATCAAACTCGCCGCCGGGATAAATGATCTTGAGTCGGAAGTGCAAAAGGCCGATGTGGTGCTGCTGATGGATGTTATTGAGCATATCGAAGACGATAAAGCTTTTCTGCGCGATTTATTGGCCCGTCCGTTTATCACAACTGAAACCTTGTTTCTGATTACGGTCCCCGCTTATCAAGGCTTATTTTCGGCCCATGATGTATTCTTGCAACACTACCGTCGTTATTCCCGCAAAGCGCTAAATAAAACGCTGAACGAAAGTGGTTTTCATATTGTCGAGAGCGGCAGTTTCTTTAGTTCGCTCCTGCTTCCGCGCCTGGCGCAAATCGCCAAAGAGCGTATCGCCGGACGTAAAGAGGTGAAAGGATTGGCCGCCTGGCAGGGCAGCCAAAAGCAAGCCGCGCTATTGAAAGAAATACTACTTTTGGATTTCAAATTTACGGGGGCGCTGCAGCGTGCAGGAATAAAATTCCCCGGATTATCAACTTACGCACTATGCCGAAAGTCTGTATCATAATTCCTTTTTACAATGAGGCGGGACGCATCGCCCGGGATTCGTTTACGGAATTCCTGCGGCAACATCCCGATTATTCCTTATTGTTGGTAAATGACGGCAGTACCGACAATACCGAAAGTGCTTTAGGACAATTGCAACTTGTTTTTCCCGAACGGATAAAAGTGCATAATTTATCTTCTAATTCGGGAAAAGCGGAGGCGGTGCGCCGGGGTGTGCTTCAGGCCCTGGAATGGGATAATTTTGATATTCTGGGCTATATGGATGCCGATTTGGCTACTCCTTTGGAGGAAGCACCTTATCTGGTAAAGCATCTTGATGATACCGCCTTACTATTTATTATCGGCTCGCGGGTGAAGCTCTTCGGCTGGAATATTAAACGCAGCCTGAAACGGCATTACTTCGGGCGGATATTCGCCACGGTGGTTAGCGCAATGTTTCAGCTGGATATTTACGACACCCAGTGCGGCGCGAAATTTTTCCGTGCGGAAATTGTCGGAGACTTGTTTGCAGAAGGATTTACCAGCAGATGGTTTTTCGATATTGAGCTTTTCCTTCGGATGCGTAAGGAATTGGAGCGGGAACTTTTTGTAAAGAGTATGAAGGAGGTGCCGCTGCGAAACTGGGAGGAAAAGGGGGATTCCAAACTTGATTTGGGGGATTTCCTGAATACGCCTTTTGAATTGCTGAAGATAAAGCGGCATTATCCTGAATGAGTTTGTCTTAGGGCTCAATAGATTATACTGAATTATTTATTATCGAATCTTACGAATTAATCGGATTGGTATCCACTGATTTGTGTTTTTACCGCGGATTTTCGCAGATGGATACGCGGATAGCGCGGACTTCAATTTTGGCGAATGTTTACCGCGGATTGTTATCCACGGATTGCACG
>CAYUAN010000077.1:0-2707 GCA_964442545.1 uncultured Prolixibacteraceae bacterium
GTTAACGGAAATTGTTATCCTTCGACGTTCTCAGACCTTAACTACGGAATTAATGCTATGACGCACGACCCTATGAAAACCGTTACCGTTAAAAACAGTGTGTTCGACAAAAATCACAGGTCTGTGTTCCTGAGCCGCACAGACAATGCAATCGTGCTTTTTAATGAGTTTCATCCTTACACCGGACCGACTATGAACGGCGAAGATAGCTACTGCCTCTATCTCGATTACTGTTCCGATTATACCGTCGAAGAAAACAACTTCGAACATACAGGCGACCAACCCGGTGGAATAGGTCTTGTTATAAACAATTCCGGCGCCGACAATAATATGATTTACCGTAACGATTTTTCAAATCTTCAGTACGCCACACTGGCAGAGAATTGTAATAGAGGTTCCGATCCTGATATCGGCCTTAAAATCAAATGTAACGACTACTGGGACAACTATCAGGACATAGCCGTTACTGCCGACGGAGAGGTGGAATATCCGGGAATAGCGCATAACCAGGGAGCCGACGGTGGAACCGAAATGCAGGCAGGCAACCTGTTTAGTCTCAATAATAACGGTAACCTTGAAAGCGATTACAGCACTTTCAAACAAGCACCCATTACATATTACCACCACGATCCGGATTCTTCATTACAACCGAGAGTGAAACCGGAGTATTATTCCGAAAAGTTTATTTCGTTGAATGATCAAGGTACAATTTATGATGAAGATCAAAGCTGTCCGTCCGATTTTTCCGGCGGAGGCGGCGGTAGTGAAAGCGACCGCGACGGAATGCGAAGCTCAATGGCTGAAAACGACAGCAAAGCCGACAGTGTTAACGCACTGCTTTCAGCGTTGGTTGACGGAGGTAATACCGAGGTTTTACGCCAGGAGGTACTGCAAACAATGCCTCCGGGAGCCTACGATACCTATATGGCTCTTATGGGTAAATCGCCATACCTTTCCGACTCGGTTCTTATTGCCACAATAGAAAAGGAGGATGCGCTGCCCAACGTTCTTGTTAAGGATATTCTCGTGGCTAACCCGCAGTCGGCAAAGTCGCCGGAGATAATGGACAAGGTTGAGGAGAAAACCGTTCCGATGACCGATCAGATGAAAGCCGAAATATTGCTCGGTAAATATATCGTGGCTGCAAAGGAGAAACTCGAATCGCAGGCGTCATATTACCGCAGTGCAAGGGCAGCGGCACTCAAATACCTGAAACAGTCGTATATTAACGATACACTCGACCCTGCTGCAGGCGACAGCCTCATAGCACTGCTCGAAAGCGAAAACGGACTGCACGAAAAGTATCAGCTCGCTTTTGCATATTTGAACAAAGGAGATGTGGAAAGTGCAAACACACTCGTAGCTTCGTTGCCGTCGCTATATCAGTTCAACGCTCAACAGCAGCAGACTTACGACGATTTTGCACAACTCTACGGAGTTATTTCGGATTTGCAAACCTCTGCAATGCCTCTCGACAGCCTTTCGGCAGCACAATTACAAACACTGCAACAACTTGCCGACAACTCCCATAACTTTGCAGGTGCCGCAGCAAGGAATATTCTGACTATTGTTGCCGCATACAATTATGACGAACCGGTAATTCTTCCCGAGGCGGGAATGAAATCGGGAATTGTATTCGACCTGCCCGGAGTATCGCGCAATTACAAACCGGAATATGTTGATATTTATCCCAACCCTGCAATGGACTATATTATTGTCGAACTTAACAAGACTAATGTAAACGGGGTAACCCTGACATTGTACGACGGGAAAGGCAATATCATAAGAACCGCAACTATTCCGGGCAAGACCCAGGATTATGTGATGGGACTAAAAGGGTTGAAACCGGGTATTTATATTCTTAAAGCCGATATAAACGGAAAGAATATCGGAAGTAAGAAGTTCAGTATTGTTAAATAGTTTTTTTACTTTTGACGGAAGGAAGGCACTTCCTTCCGTCATTTATTAAACGATAATTATGTTAAGAAATCTTTCTACTACATTACTTTTCACGGTTTTTACCTGTTTTTCTTTTTCACAGGAAGTATCGTATTTTAATAATATATATAACCATTTAAACGGTATAACAACTGGTTTGTCAATACTTGAAAGTAACGGATTTTATATAGCATACGGAGCAACAATAAATTCAAGTTCGATTGGTCAAAAGTTAGTTTTTATAAAAATAAATAATATAGGGGAAGAGTTACTATGGAAACAATTTGGTAATGACTATCAAATATATTATCCTGGAAATGTTGGAGGTGCATTAATTGAAACAGCAGACAATAATTATGTACTATCATATAATTATAATGATAATGGCCAGAGCTATGGTTCATTAATAAAGATAGATGAGAATTTAGATACCATTTGGAGAAAAAATTACGACCTTTATTATGTAATGAATACACTAAATTGTATCCAAACAAAAGATACTGGATTTATAATAACCGGCTGGATATATCCTACAGAGAATGATTATTCGATACCGATTTTATTAAAAACAGATAATCTGGGGAACTATTTGTGGCACCAAATTTATGACGGGGTATTTGCCAAGCGGGGTCAAAACGTAATAGAAACCCCTGATGGCGGTTATTTAATAGGCGGATTGCGTTGGAATCCGCCAGAGGATCATTCCCTTGACGCAATGGTAATAAAGACCGACAGTTTGGGGAATGAGCAGTGGACAAAATATTTCGGT
>CAYUAN010000078.1:0-7120 GCA_964442545.1 uncultured Prolixibacteraceae bacterium
TAAGAATGGATTTTACGATATCGCGTGGTATAACTTGCCCGGTTAAACGGTCTAGCTGTTTATACCGAAGATTTATTTTCCAAGGCAGGATAGGCTCCGGATAAATATCTTGTATTTCCGAAGCAATAGTTCCTCCGGCTAATTCTTTTATCAGCAGCGCGGCTCTTTTTAGGGCATAAATAGTGATATTCGGGTCGGCTCCCCGCTCAAAGCGGAAAGAGGCGTCAGTTTTCAGATTATGGCGTTTCGATGTCTTACGAATGTAAACCGCGTCAAAATAGGCGCTTTCCAGGAAGATATTCTTTGTAACCTGCTCCACTCCGAAATCTTTGCCGCCGAATACTCCGGCAATACACATGCCTTCTTTTTCATTGCAAATCATCAGGTCTTCACTGCTTAAGGTTCGTTCTACTTCATCCAGTGTGATGAATTTGGTTCCTTCGGGCAGTGTTTTTACAATCACTTTTTGGCCTTCAATCTTATCATAATCAAAAGCATGCAGAGGTTGTCCGCTTTCCATCAATACGAAGTTAGTAATGTCCACTACATTATTAATGGGGCGCAAACCGATGCTTTTGAGTCTGTTTTGCAACCATTCGGGAGATTCTTTTACCTGCACATTACTGATGCATATTCCTGAATAGCGGGCACATGCCTCCGGAGTTTCCACTTTTACTTCAATCGGCAATTCTGATTTATTATCAATACTAAATGCGGAAACATCAGGTATTTTTAGTTTAAGGTTTTTTTCGGGATAAAAGCGATTGATTACCGCCACCAAATCCCGGGCTGTTCCGATATGCGAGGTGGCATCCGTCCGGTTCGGGGTTAAGCCGATTTCATAAACCCAGTCTTCTTCCACATTAAAAAACTCCCGGGCATCGAGGCCGATGGGAGCATCCTCCGGTAATACCATAATGCCGTCATGGTCTGTTCCCAGTCCCAATTCATCTTCCGCACAGATCATTCCTTCGGAGACTTCCCCGCGGATTTTTGACTTCTTGATCTTAAAAGATTCATCACCGGCATAAAGCATTGTGCCTACGGTCGCTACCAGGACTTTTTGTCCTGCAGCCACATTAGGGGCGCCACATACGATGGGGAGCGGTTCTCCGCTACCGACATCCACGGTCGTAACACTTAGCTTATCGGCATTGGGATGCTTCTCACAGCTCAGCACTTTTCCGATTTTTATACCTTTAAGGCCGCCTTTAATACTTTCCACTTTCTCCAGGCCTTCTACCTCGAGGCCTCCGTCAGTCAATAGTTCCGACAATTTTTGCGGATCTATATCCAAGTCAATATATTGCTTTAACCAGCTATATGAAATCTTCATCTTTCTTAGTTTATTTAGGCTGCAAAAGTAAGGAAATAATGTGTAGCACAATGCGACATTTCCGCCCTAATCGTGCTTAACTGATGATGCCCCAGTTTTGGTTCTTTTTGCGCAATTCCTGCAGATGTTTCCGCAGAAGTCTATGTTCCTCTTTGCTTAAGGCGGGATCATCATTAAGCAAATCAATGGCATCTTTACGGGCGACTTTCAACAGTTTCTCGTCCTTAACCAAATCGGCAATTTTCAGGGCTAATAAACCGCTTTGCTGAGTTCCCTGCAAATCACCCGGGCCGCGCAAGCGCAAATCCGCTTCCGCAATTTCAAAACCGTCATTGGTACGCACCATGGTTTCAATGCGCTGCTTGGCTTCGTTGCTGAGTTTGAATCCGGTCATTAAGATGCAATAGGATTGGTCGGCACCACGTCCAACACGGCCACGTAATTGATGCAATTGCGAAAGCCCGAAACGTTCTGCATTTTCAATTACCATAACACTGGCATTCGGCACATCAACCCCAACTTCAATCACCGTGGTGGAAACCATAATCTGCGTTTCCCCGTTTTTAAATCGCGCCATCTCGTACTCCTTTTCCGCGGACTTCATTTGGCCGTGGACAATACTTACCTGATATTCCGGCCTGGGGAATGCCCGTGTAATACTCTCATAACCATCCATAAGGTCTTTCAAATCCAGCGTTTCCGATTCGTTTATCAACGGATATACCACATAAATTTGCCGGCCTTCGGCGATTTGCTTTTTCATAAAACCAAATAATGCCGTGCGTTTGGAGTCGTAATAATGAAAGGTCTTTACAGGTTTACGGCCCGGTGGTAATTCATCGATTACCGAATAATCCAAATCCCCGTACAGGGTCATGGCCATGGTACGCGGGATGGGAGTTGCGGTCATAACCAGGATGTGTGGCGGATTGGTATTCTTTTTCCACAATTTCGCACGCTGTTTTACACCGAAGCGATGTTGCTCGTCAATCACCACAAAACCCAAATTATGGAATTGCACGCGGTCTTCGATCAACGCATGTGTTCCCAATAGAATATGAATCTCACCCTCTTTCAGATCGGCTAAAATCTGCTTTCTTTTGGCGGCAGGGGTGGAGCCGGTTAGGAGTGCCACATGAACATCTATTCCTTCAAGAAATTTCGTGATGCTTTTATAGTGCTGTTGCGCCAGTATCTCTGTGGGTGCCATTAAACTGCTTTGGTAATTATTATCCGCGGCAATAAGCATCGTCATCAGCGCAACCAATGTTTTACCGCTCCCAACATCACCCTGCAGCAGCCGGTTCATATGGTGCCCGGAAGCTAAATCATGGCGAATCTCTTTGATGACCTTTTTTTGGGCATTGGTAAGCTCAAATGGAAGGTTATGGGTATAAAATGAATTAAAAAGCTGACCGACTTTTTCAAATCGATAACCCGGAGTTTTGCGTGTCCGGATAATGCGTTCAACAATCAGATGCAGTTGAATAAAAAACAGTTCCTCATATTTCAGGCGCGTTTTTGCTTTTAGCAAAGAGTCAGCATCAGCCGGACGATGGATATTTACCAAGGCAGATTTTCGTATGGGAAAACGATAGCGTGCAACTATATCGGGGCTTAAAGTTTCCGGAATCACATCTTTTACCTGATTAAGCAGGTTTTGAATAATACGGTTAATTCCTTTGGAATGTAAACCCGCGGAGCTCAGTTTTTCGGATGAATGATAGACCGCCTGAAGGCCGGCATTCGTATTATCGTCCGTAGTCCATTCGCTGACTTCGGGATGCGTGATGCTGATTTTTCCGTTAAATAATGTGGGTTTACCGTAAACCAGATATTCCTTATCGGGCTTGAATTTGCCTTTCAGCCATCGGATACCTTTGAACCAAACCAACTCAATAGTTCCGGTTTCGTCACGGAATCGTGCGGCAAATCGTTTTGTTCGACCGCTTCCGATTTCGCGGGATTCCGTGATAAAGCCCTTGATTTGCACATTAACCGTAAAATCTTTGATATCGGATATTTTGTAAAAGGTGCTGCGGTCAATATAGCGGAAAGGGAAGTAATGCAATAAATCATTAAATGTTTCCAAACCCAGTTCGGATTGCAGCAGTGCCGCACGCTTGGGTCCGACGCCTTTAAGGTAGGTTAGGGGGGTATCTAAAAGATTGACTTGTTGCATTATTTTATTTTTGAATCCGCTAAACGAAGATACAAAAAAGCCCTGTTGTATTTTTACAACAGGGCTGAATTTTTATCATGAAATAGTTTAGTATTCCCAAAGCATTATTTCGAATTCTTCGATATTATTGGATATCTTTTCCGCTTCGAGCAAGGCATCCAACCCGCTGGTATAGTCTTTAATACTACGGTCGTAAACATTTTCTTCTTTAGTTATATAACTGCCAAACATCCGGGCCAGGAATATATCATCATAACTCACTCTGGCCGCGTCATTATGACGTTTAAAACATTCGTGCTTAGCCAGGGTTGGGCGTAGTGCCGGGAAATAGAACCAGAATACCATTGGAGCATCCATCTTTTTCCAACCACTGAAAATTGCCTGTTGCGTAAACGGATCAACATCCGTCTGCGAAGTGTACAAGGGAATTTCCACACCTAAAGCGAGAATGCGAACATCTAATACCGAGCGCTGTTTGTCAAAAAACCAATCTTCCATCAAGCGAAGCTTAATTACTTCTTGCTTTATATCAGTAAAGTATTTAAATACAACGGTATCAACAATATCTCCGTTAATGTTTACGGTTTTAACAGAGTCGTAGGGTGCAAAAAACTTCATTAACTCTTCGCGTGTATAGGGATTTCGGAGTTCATATTCCTTATATACCTTTACGGCATCAGGTCCGATATTTTCGGGGTTGAATATAAACTCATCGTAAAGCACCTGTACGAATGAGCGTTTTCCAAGAGTAGCAGAATCCAGAGGATAATAAAGTACCAGATTCATTTTTTGCCGTAAATCAATAGTACGCCAAATCCGTTTTGACCACATCACATCCGCTTCGCGAATATGTGTTAATGCTACGGCATCTTTTTGCGGAGTATTTTCCTTTTTCCAGGCACGAGGTCCTAATACCGGATCAAGTACTTGCGCCTTTGTATAGGAAGCTGCTCCTAAAAACGTCATTAACAGAATTATAATTAATACATTCTTCATAATAATGAATTTTGTTTATTTCAATCTAAGGGTCAGTCCCTGACCAAGTTTTACGCCATCCGGCCCTTTAACTTTTACCGATGAAATATTAATAATTGTTCCACGACTGGCTTTCCGTAATTTAGTAATAACATTACCCGGAATTCTCGGGCCGTTTACTTTCTGGAAAATCGGGGTCATACGCGGACCGGAAATATAAAGCTGATAGCTTACTACGGAGTATTTTACTCCGTCAAATAAGAAGTTATCTAATTGTGCCACTACAAAAGCACGGGCAAGCAAGGCTGCTTTATCAATCTCTCCGTCAGATTTACCTGCCATACGGGTTACCGGCGATGGAAGATTCATAATACGGAATTCGAACGGGCCCATAGATTGGCTACTTCCGTCTGCTTTTGTTGCAACTACTCTAAATGTTACTTTCTTGGCATTTCCCAGCGATGGCTTAAAGATATAGTGTCCGTTTCCTTTGCTACGTAAACTTCCACCGCCACTGGCAACCAAGCGAACCTGATCATTGGTAAATCCGGCTGCAGAAACAGACAAAGGGTTTTCCAAACCGCGGTATACAACATTCATCTTGTCGGCCGATACCGTAGCCGTAGGCTTAATAACGGTATAGCTACTGTTAAAGTGTTTTGTCAAATAAGTTCCATCCGGTTTTTTTACCTTGATTACACCGGCATAGGTAAAGTCTCCCGTGGTATTTGTAGGCGCCCGGTAATAGGTTACTCCTTCAAATATACTGTCGGGTTGAGTAGCTCCTTCATAATCTTTCTTATAAAGAGTGTCCAAGCCTTGTTTTACCATAACAATCGGCGTGTCTGTAGAAGAATATGCAGCTACAAATATTTGTGCCTCATAAGGTTCTCCCGCAATAACGATGTTCGCTTTTGGAATAACGGCCGCTTTAACTACGTCAAATTTGAAGTCTTCGGCACTGATATTACTATACAGTTTCGATACAACCTCAGATTCAATATTCATTACCTCGGCAATGTATTTATTCAAAAGTACCACATCGGCAGATAATACGGTATGGTAAAATGTATTTAATTCCCAGGACTGAACTTTCCCCGCATGCGTATTATAAGCATCTTCGGTATTTAATCCGAGATTAATTTCTTCCGCTTGTTCTTTACTAAGCAGGTTTAAAATCTTTTGTTTATAATCGGCAAAAGCCTTTTTCAATTTGGCGGCCTCGCCTCCACTGGCGTCCTCTTTATATCCTAAAAGTACTTCCATCGGTTTGTCATAGTCCGATTTGCTTTCAATCCACTCCAAAGGAACCATGCGTGGTTCAGGTACTGTTTTTTCTTTAGAATTATTATTATTGTCTTTATATTCATAAGTAACATTTCGTGCTTCACGATCACCAAATTCGGTATAACCGATTACCTGGTTTTGCACGTCTTCAATCTGTTTAATAAGATCTTTGGAGTATTCGCGGGCTTTCATTGCCTTATCGTAATAAGGACCCACCTTAGCTTTATTAATCTGATATTGTTTTTCAAAATCAGCATAAAGCTTGTTTACTTTCCCTTCGAAGTTTTTATTTGTACGTTCCATACCCTCATTCACAATTGTGAAGGCATTCAAAATGTCGGCTGATACGTTCAGGGCTAACAGCGCTGTCAGCACCAGGTACATCATACCAATCATTTTCTGCCGTGGGGTTTCTTTAAATCCAGCCATTGATTATTGATTTTTTTGTTTATTAATCAGTTAATACTCTAAATGCTATTTGTTAACGCTGAACATTCATGGCAGTTAACATATTGCCATATACTTGGTTAAGTGCGGCAACATTCTTAGCAAGCTCATCAGCTTGTTCTTTGTATTTAGAAGTATTGTCAACGGACTGTTGCAGATTTTGAAGGAAGGTTTCCATGGTTTCACCCACCTTATTGAACGTTTCGCTTTGCTGATTAGAATTTTGCAGTTGCAATTCATAAACTGAATTCAAAGCAGCAAGGTTTTGAGATATCTTATTTAATTGCTCGTTGAAGGCAGAACCATCAATCTGAGAGAAGTCAATAGACTCGGCAGATTTAGCAATCTTCTCAGTTGATTCGTTCAGTACCTCAGATGTTTTAACATAACTTTGTGAAAGGTCGTGAATGCTGTTAGAAGCTTCTTTCATATTGTTTGCATACTCTTTGGTAACAACGGCGGCTTCCGTAATATCGCTCATCTTTTTAGCGTTCTCGCTCAGACTCTTAAGTCCTTCACCCAAACTTTCAATTAATTCGGGGCCGATTTTCGCTTCCTCAAGCATTTTATCTAATTCTTCGGTGGCAGACTTTTTGTCATCACCCATCATAGCGTCTAATTCGTTATTTGAATAACCTTCGTACATTCCGGCTAATTCGGGATAAACTAAACTCCAATCCGGCTCAACATGCGGCGGTTCAAATGCGGAGAAGAAGAAAATCATTGCCTCTGTTCCCAAACCCAGGACAAGCATGATATTTGCGCCCGGATAGTGGTTAATCTTAAAGAGTGCTCCGATAATTACAACTGATGCTCCCCAGCCATACAGTTTTGCCATGAAATTCTTAAAACCTTTACTTCTTACTAAACTATTAATACCCATGATAATTTAA
>CAYUAN010000079.1:0-7741 GCA_964442545.1 uncultured Prolixibacteraceae bacterium
ATTAAATCCTGATACAAAAATCACTTCCGAAGGATTGAAATATCCCTTGCAATCCATGCGGCTGAAATCGTGGTGGCAAGGGACTTTAAATGAATGTACAGGAAATAAAGTGCGTTTGGTTTTTGAAGGTAATCCTGTGCAGGTATTGGTTTATTTGGTTGATGAGATTTAATCTTTAATCAAGAAATACAGTACCGGTAAGGCGGCAAGCCATAAAATTATTCCGGTCAAAATCAGCAGGCGCATTTCCAGAATCATGTTTTGCATAAAGGGCAAACGGGCGGTCAGAGTATTGAGTTTTTGTAATACTTTGGGAATTTCTTTAGTGGGCTTTTCTATGAATTTATGTTCTTGTAATATTTGCCGGGCGAAAAATTCATCTTTCGCGGCTACCATCAATTTTGGGGAAGGTATTGGAATGAGTTGAACGGAAAGTTCATCGATGACAAAAGCCGGAATACCCTCGTTTAAGAGAGTCGATTTAGCCAAATGAACTCTTGCCAGGGAATCGGATGAATAGATAGTTATCAGTTTTGCCATAAGCCCCAAATACGAAAACAATTTGTACTTTTACGAAGATAAATCAAATTATGATTAAACTGAAATTTAATAATAAGGAGGAGCTGGGCGCCTTTATCCGCTTGCTACAGGAAATTGTGTTGTCGCTTGAAGCAGAGCAGATAAACGAGCGTGATTCGTTTAAGAAATTCGAGATTTCGGCACGGATTGAGTTGATGGAAGAGCTTTTACCGAAGGTATCGAAAAAGCAATTCAACCAGCAGCAAAAGTCAAGTGTGGATATTTCCAAGGCGGTGGCGATTATTATTTTTCAGAACCGGCAGATTGTTTTGGATATTTATGCGGAGATGCTTAAAAACAGGATTGTGGAGCATATTCATCGCGAAATGGTGTGATAGACCGGTTAAACATTTGTTTTTTTTGTTAAAATCTGATTTTTTTAAGCACCATATTCAAATATTTGTTTTCTTAGCTATTGAAAACGAATAAATCAATTACTAACATAAAATCCAAATACGATGAAAGTAACAGTAAAATTATTTGCTATGCTGGTCTTAGCAGCAGGAGTGATGTTCGCAACAAGCTGTAATAAAGATGATGATGAGGAGGTGGTGGCACCAACTGTAAAAACAGGAACTTTTACGGCTGCTCAGGACGGATCCGTTCAGGGAAGCGGTGAAGTGACTGAAGATGGTGGTGAGGAATGTTACCGCGGAGTAGTTTTCGGATATCAGGCCAATCCGACCCTTGATGATAATTATAAGAAAACGGAAAGCGGAACCGGTGTTGGCAAATTTAACATCACTCTTGGAAAAGGTTCTTTTGCTCCCGGATTCACTTATCATGTGCGTGCTTATGCTACAAATAGCGCCGGTACAGCTTATGGCGAGGATGTTGAGTTTACCGTTCCGGTAAAATAATTCTACGATATTTAAGTAAAAAACCGAAGGCGACTGCCTTCGGTTTTTTTTATGCCTCAAAATGTTTAGTCCATCCTTTAGTCCAGTTCGTGAATTACCAAGCCACTACGCAGTTTGGGCTCGAACCAGGTTGTTTTCGGAGGCATAATATTTCCGGTATCGGCAATGTCGATTAATTGCTGCATGGAAACAGGGTAGAGGGCAAAAGCTACAGCCATATCGCCGCTGTCCACACGCTTTTTCAACTCACCCAATCCGCGGATACCACCCACGAAATCAATGCGCTTGGATGTGCGCAAATCTTTAATTCCGAGAATGTTGTCCAATACCAGATTGGACAGAATGGTTACATCCAATACGCCAATCGGGTCATTATCGTCATAGGTGCCTTCTTTGGCTTGCATGGAATACCATTTGCCGTCGATATACATCGAGAATTCATGCAGTTTCGAAGGACGGTAAATCTCTTCACCTTCTTCCTTCACGATAAAGTTCTCTTTCAGCTTGCTGATTAACTCTTCTTTAGTCAATCCGTTCAAATCTTTCACTACACGGTTGTAGTCGATAATCTTCAACTGATTGTCGGGGAAATGTACAGCCATAAAAAAGTTGTACTCCTCATCACCCGTATGATTCGGATTTTGGGCGGCTTTTTCGGCTCCGATACGTGCCGCTGCGGCAGTACGGTGGTGGCCGTCGGCTACATAAGTGTAGGGAACCTTCTCGGAAAACAGACGCTGCAATTCCGCATTCATCTTCTTGTCGTTCACCACCCAAAAATGATGTCCGAAACCATCCTCGGCCACGAAATCGTAAACAGCCGGTGTTTTTTGCACCACGGTAGCCACAATCTCATCAATCTCCGGAACGGCTTTGTACGAGAAGAATACCGGCTCGATATTGGCGTTCAGATAGCGGGTCAACACCATGCGGTCTTCTTCCTTGTCCGGACGAGTCAGCTCGTGCTTTTTGATGATGCCTTTATTGTAATCTTCGCAGGCGGCAGCGCCTACAATTCCGTACTGAGTACGGCCGTCCATGGTTTGGGCGTAGATATAGTATTTAGGCTCATTGTCTTGCACCAGCCATCCGTTTTCCTTGAATTTATTGAAATTCTCAACGGCTTTGTTATATACGGTTTCCGAGTGGATATCGGTGCCCGGAGGGCAATCGATTTCCGAACGGGTAATATGCAGCAAAGAGCAGTCTTTGCCTTCGGCCATCTTGGCGGCTTCTTCCGAATTCATTACGTCATAAGGCAGAGAAGCCAGGTTCTCCACGATATCTTTTGGCGGGCGTAGGCCCTTAAATGGTCTGATCGTTGCCATAGTTTTTGTTTTTTTTTGTTTATGTTTTGCTTTTCCTTTTGCGGTGGAATGCAATTCGTGAATCGCATGTGCACGCACAAGCTTTTATTTTTAGTTCACCTTAAAGGTAGTGTCGCCGTTTTTAATAAAGTTTACGATTTGTTTGGCGGCAGCTACTCCGGCATTGATATTTGCTTCGGCGGTTTGCGCTCCCATTTTCTTGGGGGTAAAGAAATAGCGTCCTGCGAATTTCTCGGCGAATACGTCTTTGCTGTCGGGGGCGATATCCGAGATATAGGTAAAGTCGGCACGCTCGTCCATCAGCTTTATCATTCCTTCTTCGTCGATTACCTCCTTACGGGCGGTATTTACTAATGTAGCTCCTTCGGGCATCTTAGATAAAATATCGTATCCGATGGATTTTTTGGTTTTGTCGTTGGCCGGAATATGCAGTGATACATATTGGCAGGTGCTGTATAAATCATCAGCCGAATCAAGCGCCGTAAGGCCGTCTTTTTCGATGGCCTCTTTACTTACAAACGGATCGAAGGCGTACACCTCCATACCAAATCCTTTGGCGATGGTTGCCACATAACGGCCTACGTTTCCATAAGCATGAATACCCAGTTTCTTACCGCGCAGTTCGGTTCCGGCTTTGCCGTTAAACTGGTTTCGCGCCTGGAATACCATCATGCCTAAAGCCAACTCGGCCACGGCATTGGAGTTTTGGCCCGGAGTATTCATAACGGTAACACCGGCGGCGGTGGCGGCAGCCAGATCCACATTGTCGTAACCGGCACCGGCACGAACAACGATTTTCAGGTTCTTCGCGGCAGCAATCACTTCAGCCGTAATCTTGTCGCTGCGAATAATCAGTGCATCTGCATCAGCTACCGCTGCTAATAAATCACTTTTGTCGCTATATTTTTCCAGTAAAGCCAATTCAAATCCGGCCTCTTCAAATACCGGGCGAATCTGTGCTATTGCCGCGGGGGCAAAGGGCTTTTCGGTTGCTATTAATACTTTTGTCATGGTCTTGTTTTTTTTATTTGGTTTTTAAGTTGGAAGCTTGAAGATCGATAATTAATTTCCGCATAGCCCGATTTTCAACCCCCCAACTCTAAAAGCTCAACTTTTAACTCTTCAAATTCTTAAACTCCTGCATCACGGCTACCAAAGCTTCTACGCTTTCTTTTGGGAGCGCGTTGTAGGTTGAGGCCCGGAAACCGCCTACCGAGCGGTGGCCTTTGATCCCGATCATTCCTCTTTCCGTTGCGAAATCAAGGAATTCTTTTTCGTACTGTTCATAACCGTCGTTCATTACGAAGCAGATATTCATAATCGAGCGGTCATCTTTATTGCTTACCGTTCCTTTGAACATCGGGTTGTTGTCAATCTCATGATACAGAATGTCGGCTTTCTCGATATTACGTTTGTGCATGGCTTCCACACCACCGTTATCTTTCAGCCAGCGCAGCGTTTGCAAAGCGGCGAATACCGGTACTACCGGAGGCGTATTGAACATCGAACCGCCTTTGATATGGGTACGATAGTCGAGCATGGTAGGGATATGTCGCTCCACTTTACCCAAAGCGTCTTCTTTAACAATCACAAAAGTAACTCCTGAAGGAGCTAGGTTCTTTTGCGCGCCGCCGTAAATGATGGTGTATTTGGAAACATCAATAGGGCGGGAGAAAATATCTGAAGACATATCGGCTACCAAAGGAATATCGATATCCATATCTTCTTTAATCTCGGTACCGTAAATGGTATTGTTCGTTGTGATATGGAAATAATCGGCATCGGCCGGAATCTCATATCCTTTAGGAATGTAATTGTAGGTAGTATCCGCCGAAGAAGCAACTTCCACCACTTCGCCAAAACCTTTGGCCTCTTTCAGGGCTTTGTTGGCCCAGGCACCGGTGTTCAGGTAAGCGGCTTTTTTATTCATCAGGTTGAAAGGAACCATGGCAAACTGTGTGCTGGCACCACCTCCGAGGAAGAGTACGTGGTAACCTTCGGGGATATTCAATAATTCTTTGAATAACTGTTGCGCCTCGTCCATTACGGCTACAAACTCTTTACTGCGGTGTGAAACTTCCATTACGGAAAGTCCGGTTCCGGCAAAATTCAAAATCGCATCTGCCGTATTTTTGATGGTGTAATCCGGCAGTATGGATGGTCCTGCATAAAAATTATGTTTCTTCATGATATTTTGTATAAAATTTATATTAAACAATTCTTTCCTAAAAACGTAAGTCTGCCAATATCAATTGGTTTTGTCTGTTTTCCCGCTTTTTTTCGGGAGTGTAAAAATGCGAAATATTTTTAACATAATCGTGATAAAATCTGCTAAAAATATTTAAAAAACATGCTTTTAGAAAGAATTGTTAAAAAATGGGGGCGGAAGTGTTTCTCTGTTTTCAATCCGGAGAATAGGATTTTTTATGAGTTTT
The DNA here is from genome assembly GCA_964442545.1 of uncultured Prolixibacteraceae bacterium. Lineage (GTDB taxonomy): Bacteria > Bacteroidota > Bacteroidia > Bacteroidales > UBA1556 > UBA6267. Next base: position 5,203 of record CAYUAN010000079.1, read on the forward strand.
GGGAAAATATTCTTTTTATTCATCAAATATTTCCTTTTGCCTTCATCCTTTTTCCTTTTTCCTTCATCCGCTTATCCCCGTTCCGGATACCAATACATTACCAACCGGTAATAAGCATAATAATGATGATGAATAAAAAGGCCGTATTCCTTTTTGTTTTGCGTATAGTAATTCTCCCAATAGGTTTTCTCGGGCCGTAGAATTACCGGTGTACCACAAGTGCTGTAGTTAAAGCTGTTTACAAAGTCCGGCTTTTCATAGGCAGGCAAAGACTTTTGAATAAATTCGCAGGCCTTTTCGCCAAGATATTTGGTGTATTCCTTTTGGGCTTTTCGGCTCGATTTATCCAGTTTATTATACACATGCGTAAGATATTTGCGTTTAAAAAAGGGCAGTTCGTTCAATAAATCCTTCCCTTGTTCAAAAGGGCTGTCGTTATTCACATCACTCAGGCTTTGGATGGAGAAAGGCATTTCCGGCACCCAGTCGGCCGTGCTTACCACGCGCAAGCCCCAGCCACCGCGGGTTATCAGATTGTAGTCGTAGGCATAATACAGATTTCCGGGTTTTGGTGCGGCACTGCTGTAGGTCTTCAGCGTGATGTCGCGGGGCAGGGCCGGTTGCATGTATTCGAGGTAGGAGCGAAGCAGAAAAGCGATGGCTCCACCCTGACTATGGCCAAAGATGATAAAATCATGCACCCCTTTTTTATAGTAGTGGTTTATTTGCTTCACTATGTCGGGAGCCAAAGCCGCCAGCCCGATCATCCATCCGGCGTGCACATAGGCATTGCTGTCTTGGGCTACTTTATAGTCGAAATAGCGGTTGCTGTCAATACGAAATCGTCCTTGAGCGGGAATCATGCCCGAATAGAAATTCTCCATCCATGATTCCATTTTAGGCACTGTTCCACGAATAACCACCAGCCCCACATTGTTCGGGCTAATCCATAATTGCCACATATTGTAAATGCCCGTAACCGGCGATTCATAAACCATTTTATATTTTGGGTAAGCGGCCAGGAGTCCTTTGTAGGGATATTTTACCGAGTCCATATGCCGAATGGAAACTTTCAGCAGTTGTTTATATTCTTCCGGGTCAAATCCGGGGCGCAGTTTGCTTTGGGCTTGAAGGCTTAATCCGAATGTAAGGAGGATAAAGAGTAGAAATATCTTATTCATAGAATGATAATTTATGTGCCGGACAAAATTACAAATTCCCGCCGGAATAAACAGGCAATAAAAAAAGCCGCTCTTTGTAGCGGCTTTTTTTATAGTGATTCGATGCATATCAAAAATCCCACATCGAAAATCAAACATCAAACATTAATAACGGTAATGGTCCGGCTTATACGGGCCTTCAACAGGAACACCGATATAATCAGCTTGCTCCTGAGTCAGCTTGGTAAGCTTCACACCGATTTGATCCAGATGCAAACGGGCTACTTCTTCGTCCAGATGCTTGGGCAGACGGTACACGTCAACGGCGTATTTTCCTTTGTTTTTCCAAAGTTCAATTTGTGCCAGTGTTTGGTTGGTAAATGAGTTACTCATAACAAATGAGGGGTGTCCCGTAGCGCAACCCAGATTTACCAGACGGCCTTCGGCCAAAAGGAAAATCGAGTGTCCGTCTTCGAACTTATACTCGTCCACCTGAGGCTTGATATTGATTTTTTCAATACCCGGCAAAGCTTCCAGCTGGGTAACCTGAATTTCGTTATCAAAGTGCCCGATATTACATACAATGGCTTGATCTTTCATATTTTTCATATGCTCGGCCGTAATCACGTCTTTGTTTCCGGTAGTGGTTACAAAGATATTACCTTCTTTAACGGCTTCTTCCATGGTGGTAACTTCAAAACCTTCCATGGCGGCCTGTAAGGCGCAGATTGGGTCAATCTCGGTTACCAAAACACGGGCTCCGTACGAGCGCATGGAATGTGCCGAACCTTTACCCACATCGCCGTAACCGGCAACGACCACCACTTTTCCGGCAATCATTACATCAGTGGCACGCTTGATACCGTCGGCCAATGATTCGCGACATCCGTAAAGGTTGTCGAATTTCGACTTGGTTACAGAGTCATTAACATTAATGGCCGGCACCAAAAGTTCACCTTTCTCATGCATTTGATACAAACGGTGCACTCCGGTGGTCGTTTCTTCCGAAACACCATGCCAGTCGGCTACCGTACGATGCCAACGCTGGTTGTCTTCTTCCAAAGTTTTCTTCAGCAGTTTCAAAATTTCTTCTTCCTCTTCACTTTCAGCTTTTACATCCAAAGTGCTCGCATCTTTCTCGGCTGCATATCCTTTGTGAATCAATAGGGTAGCGTCTCCGCCATCATCCACAATCAGTTGCGGACCTTTTCCGTCGGGGAAAGCCAATGCTTGGGAAGTACACCACCAATATTCTTCCAGGGTTTCGCCTTTCCAGGCAAATACCGGTACACCGGCAGCAGCGATTGCGGCAGCGGCATGGTCTTGTGTGGAGAAAATATTACAGCTTGCCCAACGTACATCGGCACCCAGTTCAACCA
>CAYUAN010000080.1:0-2239 GCA_964442545.1 uncultured Prolixibacteraceae bacterium
GAATTGTCCGAACATGTTTGCGTCTGCCCACTCGGAATTTAGGCGGATAAAACGGTCGTAATTATTTTCGGTTTTCGTAATCAATCGAATACTGTCGGTAAAATATTTACTGTCCTCCACGGTATAGGTCAGACTGTCCACCGCTAAGGAACCGGTAAGATTATCCAAATTGCTCCCTTCCATTTTAATATCAAATTTTCCGCTTACCATTCCCAAGGTGTCCGTGTTGAGTAACAGCAGGCGGGCAATGCGTGCATTGGTAATATCGGCATATAACTCAACAGCTGGAAGACTGTCGTGATAATCGAAACTGCCGTACGATTTAAGCTGGAAAGGGCCGTCGCTGGATTCCATTTCCGCGACAATGCGTTCTTCTTTAATCGTTCCCTTAATGCTAACATCCTTGTAGCTGAATTCTCCGATATCAATACTGCTGAAATCGATGTCGTAGGTGGCGTCGGCAAGCTCATCAATACCGCTGCCGTTTAAGCCGGCAACCATCGTGATTTTACCGAGCATATCGTTGTCAAGCAAACGTCCGATATTAAAATTCGTCATTACCAACTTACCTTTATATTCAAGCTCTTTGGCATGCCGGCCATAAGGTTTGAGTAGTAAGTCCGTTTTTATTATACCCAAATCTGTTTGATATTGTGCATTGGAAACAAAGTCGTTATAGAATCCCGTGAAACGGCCTTTTACTTTAATGGTGCCCAGGCGATTGAGCATTTCAGGCATTGCCAAACGCTTCTTCCCGGGCAGGTAAAATTGGTTTGCTTCCCATGAATTGAACTGCAAGCTGCGGGTTTTTATCATGACAAACGTTTGCTCAATATCGGGCAGCCCCGTCATGGTAACGTTTCCCGTAAAATGCGTATTCTTTTTGAAATTAATGGTGGCTTTGCGCACCTTCAGGTTAGAGATGGGGCCACGAACCCGTCCGCGAAATTGCAGGGTGTCATACATGCCTGCGACGGTGGTCGAGAAATATTTAATGTCATCAATATTTAACTGGGCCGAATCCACTACCGCCCGGAAACGGACACTGTCGATAAACTCCAGCCATGCTTCCCAGCGGGGATAAATCATACTGTATTTAGATATATACCCCCAGCTGCTTCCTGAATGAATATGAAAGTTGTCGATATTAATGCCTTTATCGCTCAAGCGAATCATTCCGCTAAAATCATCCAAAATAAAACCGCACATTTCTTTAAGCGACAGTTTTTCCATCCGCCCAACCAATGTATCCCCGTCCAGGTAGAAATCGCTAATTACCAGATTTACGCTGTCGGCATCCAGATGGGTGTAGTTCATTCCCCCCTCATCAAAATTAGGAGCACTGTACAAATCCATTTTATAGTGCGCTCCTTTGATCGCCAGGCGGTCCACTGTTATTTGCATGGAACTGCTTGTGGTATCTTCGGTTTCGCTTATGAAATGATTTACAAGCTTCGTCAGGTTTAATTCCTGGTCGCGACTGTCTTCACGTAAATTAAAGTAAACGCTATCCAGTTCCAAAAGGCGCACGTGCAATTGATTGTCCATTAGGGCCGGAAGGTTCATATTGATTTTAATCCTTTGAGCATCCAGCATAAGGGTGTCCTCCTCGTCGATTACCACCAGATTATTTAGTTCCACATGCAGTAAACCGGATATCTTCAGTCGCTCAATGCTGATCTCCGAATGTGTTTGCTCACTCAGGTATTCGGCAAGTTTGGTAGCTAGGAAAGTTTGCACAAGGGTGAATTGCAACAAAATAAAGACGATTATCAAAAAAGCGGACAGCCCCAATAGGATTAAGCGTATGGTTTTCCATAGCTTAGCTAATATTGTCCGCCTTTTTTTTTGCTTTATTTTTTCGTCGTGCATAACTTACAAAGATAATAAATTAGTCTGCGGTGCTGTTCTTTATTTATTTGGGGCTGTGGTGCTGAAGAGCACTGCTTGCCTGCAGAAAACTTTTCCGTATTTTTGCCGCAAATTGGTACTATGGCAGATATAATCCTGGGCATTGAATCATCTTGCGACGATACTTCGGCGGCGATTTTACGCGGACGTGAAATTCTTTCCAATGTTATCGCCAATCAGCAGGTACATACTAAATACGGCGGGGTGGTGCCCGAACTGGCATCGCGCGCCCATCAGCAAAATATTATTCCCGTGATTCATCAGGCCATTGAGGAGGCCGGTATTCGAAAACAGGATATTTCGGCCATTGCTTTTACGCGAGGGCCGG
>CAYUAN010000081.1:0-4686 GCA_964442545.1 uncultured Prolixibacteraceae bacterium
TAGCTATACAAAGAAAATTTATTCAACAGTATCAAAACCTAATCCAAAGGCTGAATTAATACCAATTATTGATGCTCAAATTAAAGATTTATCCGATAAGCGAGATGATTATAGTAATATGAAAATTGGGATTAGAGATAATCTAGAAAAACAATTTAGATCAAAAGTAGGATTCTTGGATGAACTTGAAACTATGAAAAAGATACTTTTAAGCTCAAATATTGCTATGGCTGTATGGTTTTTATGGTTTTTATTTCTCGTCTCAATAGAATTGTTTGTCGTAACAAATAAAATGGGCAGCAAAACTCTTACTGATTATGACAAAGCAGTAATGCATCAGAGAGATGTTAGAATAAACGCAATTGATAATCTTTCAAAGCAAAAGACAGAATATCCTAAATAAAATTATAAAAGAAAACGGTTGCTCATATCCTATTGCAACCGTTTTTTTATTTTTTATTTTCCCCGCTCCTCAAGCCATTCCCGGGCATTTACAAAGGCCTCGAACCAGGGTGTTACCTCATCGGCCTTGCGGGCTTCGGGATAATTGGCCCATTGCCAGTTGAAAATCGCGCGTTCCAGATGCGGCATCATCGCCAGATGGCGGCCGTCCTTGGAAACAATGGCCGCGGCATTATAATCCGAACCATTGGGATTGCCCGGATATTGCTCGTAGGCATATTTCACCGGAATACGGTATTCGTCCTCATCCAGCATCAGGCGGAATTTACCCTCGCCATGCGCCACCCATACACCCAGGCGGCTGCCCGCCAGCGTGCTCAGCATCACCGAATCATTCTCCTGAATCTCCACATTGATAAAGCCCGACTCAAACTTATGGGAATCATTATGCAACATTTTGGGTTTGATATCCAGTTCGGGATAAACCAGCCCCAGCTCCACCATCAACTGGCAGCCGTTGCAAATACCGAGACTCAGCGTATCCTCACGGGCATAGAAATTATCCAAAGCCGCTTTCGCTTTCTCATTATAGAGGAATGCCCCGGCCCAGCCTTTGGCACTGCCCAGCACATCCGAATTGGAGAAACCGCCCACATACACAATCATTTGCACATCGCTCAAATCCTCGCGCCCGCTAATCAGGTCGGTCATATGCACATCCTTTACTGCAAAGCCCGCGTGATACAGGGAATAGGCCATCTCGCGATCTCCGTTTACTCCTTTCTCACGAATGATTGCCGCCTTCGGGCGTTTACTGTCCGCCACATAAGGCGCGTGTTTCCCGGTAAAATGTTGCGGAAAATGATAACGCAATTCCTGATGCTTAAAATTCTCGTAGCGCTTTATCGCCAAGCCGTTGGCGGTTTGATGCTGCTCAAAGAAATAGGAGGTCTCAAACCAGATATCACGGTACTTCTCCACACCAAGCTGTGTTTCAAAATCCCCGTTCTTCAAATAAATAATACGGCCTTTTTTCACACTTCCGATTTCGTGAAAGGCGATACCTTCGCGGCTCATCAATTGTCCAAAGGCATCCATATCCTTCACCTGCATAATGGCTCCCGGATTTTCGCTGAACAACAATTTCATTAAATCCTGCTCGCCAATGGCCGTCAGATCGAGCTCCATTCCCAATTCATTTTGGGCGAAGGCCATCTCCAGTAAAGTGGTAATCATACCGCCGGCGGAAATATCATGTCCGGCGATAATCTGCTCCTGCTCCACCAATTGCTGCACCGCATTAAAGGCCCGCACAAAATAGGCAGTATCGGCCACATCAGGTACTTCAGCGCCCACTTGATTGTTTACCTGGGCAAAACTGCTTCCGCCCAAGGCAAACGGCGTTTTGGAGAAATCCACATAAACCAGCTTGCTGCCCGCCACATCTTTGATTACGGGCTCCACCACTTTACGAATGTCGCTCACCTCGCCCACAGCCGTAATAATCACGGTACCCGGCGAATATACCACGCCTTCATCATATTTCTGTTTCATCGACAGGGAATCTTTTCCGGTCGGCACATTGATCCCCAGCGCCACCACAAAGTCGCTCAATGCTTCCACGGCTTTATACAAGCGGGCATTTTCCCCTTCGTTTTTGGCCGGCCACATCCAGTTGGCACTCAGACTCAACCCCCTGATATGCTCATCAATGGGTGCCCACAGCATATTGGTCAAGGCCTCGGCCACCGAGAGGCGCGAACCTTTGCCCTCGTCCACCAATGCACTTATGGGCGCATGGCCCAGTGTGGTGGCAATACCTTTTACGCCCTGATAATCCAGCGCCATCACCCCCACATCATTCAGCGGCAGTTGCAAACTTCCGGCACATTGCTGCTTGGCCACTTTCCCGGTAACCGAACGATCGACCTTATTGGTCAGCCAGTCCTTGGAAGCCACCGCCTCAATACGCAGCACCTTCGACAATTGCTCGTCCAAATCGGCCTGCCGCAGCTGCAAATCGGCAAAAGCCGGCTTTATGCTTTTATCTTCCAACACCGTTTTCGGCGGTTTGCCAAACAGATAAGCCAGCTCCAAATCAATGGGATTATCCTGTTTACTGCTTTCAAACTTAAAGTGCATATCGCCCGTGATATCGCCCACCACATAAAAAGGCGCCCGTTCACGTTCCGATACACGCTGCATCGTTTCCAAATCTTGCTCGTTGATCACCAGGCCCATACGCTCCTGCGATTCATTTCCGATAATCTCCTTGGCCGATAAAGTGGGATCGCCCACGGGAAGTTTTTCCAGATAAATTGTTCCTCCGGTTTCCTCCACCAATTCCGACAATGAATTCAAATGCCCGCCGGCACCGTGGTCGTGGATGGACACAATCGGATTGCTGTCGCTTTCGCACATGGCACGCACGGCATTGGCCACACGCTTTTGCATTTCAGGATTGGAACGCTGCACCGCATTCAGCTCGATGCCGCTGGCAAATTCGCCGGTAGCCACAGAACTTACGGCCCCGCCACCCATTCCGATGCGGTAGTTATCACCGCCCATCACCACCACTTTATCGCCTTTTACGGGGGTATCTTTTTCGGCATCCGAAGTTTTGGCATAACCGATTCCGCCGGCCTGCATAATCACTTTATCATAACCGTGCTTTTTGCCGCCTTCCTCATGTTCGAAGGTGAGCAGACTGCCGTTAATCAGGGGCTGTCCGAATTTATTTCCGAAATCGCTGGCACCGTTTGAGGCCTTAATCAGAATTTCCAAAGGGGTCTGATACAGCCATTTGCGTTCTTCCATCGCCTGCTCCCAATCACGGTGCTCCGAGGCAAAACGCGGATAGGAAGTCATATATACCGCCGTTCCGGCCAAAGGAATACTTCCCTTGCCCCCGGCCATACGGTCGCGAATCTCGCCTCCCGAACCCGTTGCCGCCCCGTTAAATGGTTCCACGGTAGTCGGGAAATTATGGGTTTCCGCTTTAAGCGAAATCAATGTCTCGATGGGCTTTACCTCAAAGAAATCCGGTTTATCCTGTGTGCGCGGGGCAAACTGCTCGGCCTTCGGGCCTTTGATAAAAGCCACATTATCTTTATATGCCGAAAATATTTTATTGTGATTTTCCTTTGAGGTGCGCTTAATCATGCTAAACAGGGAATGCGGCATCTCTTTACCGTCGATGATAAAGGTGCCGTTAAAAATTTTGTGACGGCAATGTTCGGAATTTACCTGCGCAAAGCCGTACACCTCACTATCGGTCAGTTTGCGGCCGATTTGCCGGGCGACGTCTTCCAGATAAGCCACTTCATCATCGCTGAGTGCCAGGCCTTCTTTTTGATTGTACTCGGCTATGTCGTCAATATAGAGCACCGGTTCGGGTTCCACATCAATATGAAAAACATCTTGCCCCGGATTTTGATATACCGCCTGCAACATTGGGTCGTATTCCGGATTGTCGCTTTGTACATGGTCGAATTCCTCAATACGGCTGATGCCCGCAATACCCATATTTTGGGTAATCTCCACGGCATTGGTGCTCCAGGGAGTAATCATCTCTTTGCGGGGCCCTACGAAGGTTCCCTGCAAACTGTCGCTCATAATTTTAGCCGCTTCGCCAAACAGCCATTCGAGTTTCTTAATATCGTTTTTATCAAGCTTTTCCGCTGATTCTACAAAAAAATATTTGTTTGGATTTCTAAAAAATGTAATCATTTGCCGCGCGCATTTTTAAGGTGAATTTCAGGGGGCGAAGTTAGTAATTATGCGAAGAATTTTCGGGGGATTTTATTAAGGATTTTCGGGGGATATTAACATTTTAAACATCGGACTATTCAGGATGGTGAATCTGTATTTTTCCGTGAATATTTATCATCGAATTTAGCCGAACTAATCGGATTTAATCCTCGCCTTGCTCGAATAATTGCGCGCTCCAAAGATCATCAAGCCTGTCGGGATGTTCGCCTTTTTCTGATTTTTGATTTTTTATTTACGAATTTGTAAAAGTAACCACTGTAAAACAACTCAAACTTATATGCCCTTATATGCCTTATATGGTTACAAAAAACCTTTGTGCAACTCTGTGTCTTCTTTGTGCTCTTTGTGTAATAGCCAACTATCAATTCCACAGTGTGACACAGTGTTGTACACAGAGGAACACAGTGAAACAATCAGAAATGGCGATAATGTTTTCTTTTTTTGACGCTGATTTTTATGATTCCTATGATTTGTTTTTAAGCATTGCTTTGCAATACTTAAAAAGCTTCCGAA
>CAYUAN010000082.1:0-2573 GCA_964442545.1 uncultured Prolixibacteraceae bacterium
AAGTTGGCATCTCGACAAGCTCGATGACCCGGAATGAAGTTAGAAGCTTATTTGAAAATCAAAAATCGAACATCAAAAATCAAAAATATAAATGATTACAAAAGATAAAATAGTACGAAACTGGCTCCCGCGTTATACGGGAAAGAAACTGGAAAGCTTCGGAGAATATATTTTACTGACGAATTTCAATAACTATGTGGATATTTTCGCGGAGATAAACGGGGTGGAAGTGGAAGGCCGTGGTAAGGCTATGCATACGGCCACAGCACATAATATCACCATGATAAACTTTGGGATGGGTAGCGCCAATGCCGCTACCATTATGGACTTGTTGACCGCAATCAATCCCAAAGCGGTGCTTTTTTTAGGAAAATGCGGAGGACTGAAACACATCAATAATCTGGGTGATTTTATTTTGCCCATCGCGGCCATTCGCGGTGAAGGAACCTCCAACGATTACTATCCGCCGGAGATACCCGCCCTGCCCTCTTTTGCCTTGCAAAAGGCGGTTTCGACCACCATACGCGAAGCGAATATGGATTATTGGACGGGAACGGTATATACCACCAACCGCCGCGTTTGGGAGCATGATGAGAAGTTTAAGGAGTACCTGCGTATGACCCGGGCCATGGGTATCGATATGGAAACAGCCACCATATTTACAGTAGGATTTCATAATCAGATTCCTACGGGAGCACTGCTATTGGTTTCGGACCAGCCTATGATTTCAACCGGGGTAAAAACCGACCGCAGCGATGCTTTGGTAACGAAAAACTATGTGCGCCTGCAGGTGGAAATAGGTATCGAATCGCTTAGACAAATGATTGAACAAAAACTTACCGTAAAACACCTGAAATTCGATTAGCTTTGCACTTGATATGACCTACGAAAAAATCATACAGGATATCCGGAATCGCGTGTTCTACCCCATCTATTATCTGCATGGGGATGAGTCCTTTTTTATCGATCATATCTGCAAACTAATAGACGACAGCGTATTAAACGAAGCCGAGAAGGATTTTAACCAAACGGTGGTGTATGGGCGCGATACGGATGTGCAAACCATCATCAGTATGGCCAAACGCTACCCGATGATGGCCAGTCATCAGGTGGTGTTAGTGAAAGAAGCCCAGCACCTGAAAAAGGTCGAAGAGCTGGTAAGCTATGCCGAGAATCCGCAAGAGTCCACGATTCTGGTTATTTGCCATAAATACGGTAAGCTCGACGGACGCAAGCAACTGGCCAAGGTGCTGAAGAAAAAACATGTGCTTTTCGAGGCCAAAAAGCTATACGACAATAAAATTCCGGCCTGGATCAGCAGTTATATCCAAAGCAAGGGTTATAAACTTTCGCCCACGGCCGCAATGCTGTTATCGGAGCACCTGGGCAGCGATCTTTCGAAGATTACCAACGAGGTGGAAAAGCTTTTTATCAGCATTCCCAAAGGCACGGAAATCAACGAACAACATATCGAGGATAATATAGGAATCAGCAAGGATTTCAATGTGTTCGAGCTACAACGTGCCTTAGGAAACCGGCAGGTTTTACGGGCCAATCAAATTATCAGTTACTTCGCTTCGGACCCTAAGAATCATCCTTTGGTAATGATTATCCCGATTTTGTTCAACTATTTCGCCAACCTGATGACGATTCACAATCTGAAGGACAAATCGCAGCGTTCCGTAGCCGCCGCCTTGTCTATCAACCCCTTTTTCGTGCAGGAATATATGGCGGCCGTGCGCAATTATCCCTACGGAAAACTGTTCCGCATTATGCACTATTTACGCCAGTACGACGCCTTGGCCAAAGGTGTGGACAATGCATCCACAAGTGAGCAAGACCTGATGAAAGAACTTATTTTTAAGATTTTACACACCTGATGAAAAAGGCACTCAACACCACCGGAACCTATATTGTTTTAGGTATTATCTACCTTACCTCCCTGCTGCCGCATTGGATTCTTTATCTGATATCCGATTTTAACTTTTTTATGGTGTATCATGTAATCGGTTATCGCAAAAAGGTGGTGTATGAGAATTTAAAAAATTCATTTCCGGAAAAGTCGCATGAGGAACTCAAGCAAATAGAGAAAAAGTTTTTTCGGAATCTAAGCGATATAATCATTGAAACGGTAAAGGAATTTACTATTTCGCCTAAGGCGGTAAAAAAGCGTTTTAAGTTTGTAAATCCTGAGGTATTCCAAGAACATTACGATAAAGGTAAAAGTGTAATGATGCTGATGGGGCATTATAATAACTGGGAATACGGCGTGACTACTTCGCTATGGGTGCCACAGGAATGCTGGGCCGTTTACGGTAAAATCGAGAATCCGGTATTTGACAAATATCTTGTGCGCACCCGCGAGCGTTTTGGCTTTACGCTCTTCCCCATGGAGGCCACCTACGATGTAATGCTGAATCACAAACAGGGCGACAAGCTCTATATGTTTATGGCGGATCAAAGTCCGCACCACGCCAAGATTAAATACTGGCTGCCGTTCCTGAATCAGGAAACTCCCGTACATATCGGAGCCGAAAAACTTTCAAAAATGCTTGACCTGGCCGTGGTATTTA
>CAYUAN010000083.1:0-6194 GCA_964442545.1 uncultured Prolixibacteraceae bacterium
TTATTATGAGCGTATTAGTAAATAAAGATTCAAAAGTAGTTGTTCAGGGCTTTACGGGAAGTGAAGGAACTTTTCATGCCGGACAAATGATAGATTACGGAACCAATGTTGTAGGTGGTGTAACCCCCGGAAAAGGCGGACAAACCCATCTCGGAAAACCTGTTTTTAATACCGTAAAAGATGCCGTTGATCAGGCAGGTGCCGATACTTCGGTAATTTTTGTGCCGCCGCCATTTGCAGCCGATGCCATTATGGAAGCTGCCGAGGCAGGAATCAAAGTGATTATTTGTATCACCGAAGGTATTCCGACCAAAGATATGGTTGCCGTTAAAGAATATTTGAAAGATAAGGATTGCCGTTTGGTTGGCCCCAACTGTCCGGGTGTAATTACTCCGGGCGAAGCAAAAGTGGGTATTATGCCGGGCTTTATCCATAAAAAAGGCCGTGTGGGAATTGTTTCCCGCTCCGGAACCTTGACTTATGAAGCAGTGGACCAATTGACCAAAATCGGTTTGGGACAAACTACCGCTATCGGTATTGGCGGCGACCCCGTAAACGGAACCAGTACTCGTGATGCCGTTGAACTTTTGATGAACGACCCGGAAACCGAAGGAATTGTGATGATTGGTGAGATTGGCGGAAATATGGAAGCCGATGCCGCTTATTGGATTAAAGAGAACGGAACCAAGCCGGTGGTTAGTTTTATTGCCGGAGCTACCGCTCCTAAAGGCCGTACCATGGGCCATGCCGGTGCCATTGTTGGCGGAAAAGCCGATACGGCTGAAGCCAAAAAAGCTATTCTTCGCGAATGCGGTGTACACGTTGTGGATTCACCGGCCGACCTGGGAACTAAAATGGCTGAGCTTTTGAAATAAGATTTCAAACGAACGATATAAATAAAGGTGATTCCAAACGGAGTCACCTTTTTTATTGTAGCGGAAAACCAAGGAAATCAGCTTACTTGGCTTACCAGTTCGTCGATTTTTGCACAAATTTCATGAAACAAATTTTCGGGATAATTGCGGCGGGTATGGCTAATAGTGCCCGGCGCGGGTAGCTTATCATCCAGATTGTAATCCAGAAAATAAAGCAAATCGAGGCGGATGCGGCACAGGGCAATCAGTTTGCGGTCGCTACTGATGTTCTCGTGTTTGCGAATAAAGCAAAGCTTGAAAAATACCACAGGGTCTAAAGATTCCTTGCCGCGCTTGGCGTATAATGTTTCCGTCATTTTATAGATAAAGGAAAAATCCAAATTTCGCTTTAGTTTGCGGTAAAAATTATTCGATGGTATCCGTTTCGAAAGTTGAATGGTCGTGAAGAGCTTCTCTTCGTATCTCTTTTTTCCTTGCATAATGAACTAATTTAGGGAACAATGTGTGTTCAAATATAGGAAATAATGCGGATGAATCCAAATTCGAATGCGCTGAAATCAAGCTTTCCTAAAAGCGCGCGCTATAGCCGAAGTGAATTTTCGCTTCATTAAAGAGTATCGGATTTCCTTGCTGCCGCCCGAGGGCATAAGCCATAGTGAAGATACCCGCTTTGGTTTGGAAACTGATACCCGCCCCAAAACCCATGGGCTGATCGTAAGTTTTATGGTCCAAACTGGCATTTTCCACATAAGCGCCATTCCAAAACACATTAATATATGAATTGCGTTCTACCAGCAAACGCCATTCAATCGTAAATATGGAATAGGTGGAGGCATATAGACTTAATTCGTCGAAACCCCGCAAACTTGAGAAGCCCCCGATACGGTAAAGCTCGTTATTCAAAAGGTAGTCGCCGCTCATCATCGCCGATTTATTGGCCAACAGTATGGTTTGTCGTTTGAAAATGGGGATAAACCAACTCAACTCCAGTTTTAAGTTAAACTGGTCGCTTTTCAAAGGGATGCTGTCGTAATAGCTGTCGTTGATATCATGCTGACGAACAATCTTCTTCGTGCCGTAGCCCGCAGACAGATTTGCCGTCCAACCCTTGCGGGGATTAAAAATATAATCCAGGCGGTTCAGATTAAGCTCCACCTGCAATACTTGTGAATTCATATCCAGAATTGCGGCATCGGGCGGCAGATTATTGGTATCCACTTCTCCCAAACTGTTCGAGCTGAAAAAGTCGCCCGAAATTTTTACATATTCCAGGCCGTTCATCATAAACAACAGCCCCGGTTTGTTGCGGATATTAATAAAAGTGGAATCTTGTTTGAGTAAACCGAACTCATAATCCAGACCGATGGGGGAGTTAAATAAATAAGGATAGGCAAAGTGCAATTGCAGATTCTGTGAGGCGTTTTGCGGTGCCTGCCAATTAATATCAATCAGTTCGCCCCTTTTGAAGGAGTTTAATAATTTCAATCGCAGGTTTCCGGTTAATACCAATTTGTTGTCCTGCCCGGTATTGGGTTGAAACCCGATTACTCCGTCAAAAATATTGACCCGCTGCTTTTGCAGAAAGAGCTTAATATCCGCCGATTCTCCGCTAAAAGCGACTACCGCCGGTTTTTGTTCAGAGGCAAAGCCGATGGTGGAAAACTGTCGTTCTATCTGGTTGATCTGCTCCTCGCTATACACATCGCCGGGCTTGATATCCAGCAATCGATAAATATATTTGGGATGGAGCCTGTCATATCCTGTTACGACTATGGTGTCGATATGAATCAAGGGCCCTTCGGTGAGTTTGAATGCCGCATTGATTTTGCGGTTCTTGATTTTGATGCTGTCCAGCTTAACACAGGCAAAAGGATATCCGTGATCTTCGTAATATTTAATCACAGCTTCCTCAATGGCGATTAGTTTGTGGTAATTAAAATACTGCCCGTCAAAATCTTTTGGACTGAAATTTATCTCGTCAATTACCGCTTCATTCAAATTCCCTTTACTGAGTTTCCCCCATTCATAAGCCTGGTTCAGGCTAATGTAAACGCTAAGACGACCTGTATTATCTTGAATGCTTGAGTCTTGTGTAGCGTCCACATAGCCCTCGGCCGCCAGGCGGGTGAAAAATAAATCCAATTCCTTTTTTCGCAAACTGTCCGAAGGAAATTTTTTGCGGTATTTTAAAGCGGAAATCAACTTACGGTCCTTTTTCTGCGAAGCTTTAATCTCGAGAGTAAACGAGTTTTGTGCCGCAAGCGGAACGGCGGAGAAGATTCCAGACAATAAAGCAAAAAATAAGAAAAGAAAACCCCGCTTTAACATAGCTCTTCTGAATTATGGATTCCAATCGATAGCCTCAAATCCATGCTCTGTCAGATAGGCATTGGTTTTTGAGAAATGCTTACAACCGAAAAATCCGCGATGGGCCGACAGGGGAGAGGGATGAACCGATTTTAGAATCAGATGCTTTGATGAATCAATCAGTGCTGCTTTTTTTTGGGCGAAAGCACCCCAAAGCAAGAATACCACATGTTCCCTTTGATCCGAAACCGCCTTTATCGCCCGGTCGGTAAACTGTTCCCATCCTTTTCCCTGATGCGAACCGGCCTGATGTGCCCGCACACTCAAGGTGGCATTCAGCAGCAGCACTCCTTGTTGTGCCCATTTGGTCAGGTTGCCGTGATTGGGAATTTTTATGCCCACATCGTCGGCCAGTTCTTTGTAAATATTGCGTAATGAGGGCGGTATTTGCACGCCTTCGGGAACCGAGAAGCAGAGTCCGTGTGCTTGCCCCGGACCGTGATAAGGGTCCTGCCCGATAATAACCACTTTCACCTTATCGAAGGGCGTGGTGTCAAATGCGTTGAAAATCAGTTTTGCAGGAGGATATATGCGATAGCGATTACGTTCACTGATCAAAAAATCTTTGAGATTGGAAAAATAGTCCGACTGAAATTCATCGGCCAAAACATTTTTCCAACTTTCCTCTATTTGCACCTTCTCAAGTTCAATTTTTCCCATGGAATATTTTTCGATTAATAATGATACTAAAATATGAAAAAAGAGGTTTAATAATTGTGATTAACCGTGTCGTGTTAATAAATATATAGGATTCAAACAAAAAAGCTTAATTTTGCCCTAACTTTGTGTAAGAATAAAAGGCTTATTAATTAACATATTAAGACTATGAGAAAGCTTGTAATAGCGCTATTATTAACGTTTGCAATGGGATTGGTGTTGTCCTCATGCAGTTCTTCCCGCGGGCCGAAATGCCCGGGTATGTATAGTAAGGTGAAAAACGTTGAACAACAAAAAAACATGTAATATATAGATTTGAAAGCAATCAGACTCATATTGTTTTTTTTTCTTCTTTCAATTCTTCAAAATGCAGTAGCTCAAGAAATAGAGCGTTCGGAAGCAGGATTAATTTATAAGCGTGAAAGAAGCCTGAATATTAACCTTAATACCGATGGTTGGGGTTTTGCTTATCGGCTTGGATATTTTAAAACAGGTTATGTTAAGCGTACGCTGGACTTCAGTTTTTCGTTTATGCACGATCTGAAAGAACAGAAGTATTATAATCCCGCCGATAATAATTCCAAGAGTTTTATATACGGTAAAGAGCGGAAAATGTATTCCCTCAAACTGCTTTACGGGAAACAAAAAGATATATCCAATAAACCCTATTGGGGCGGAGTGGATATCCGTTGGTTAACGCTTTACGGAATTAATCTGGCTATTGGAAAACCGATTTATTTATATGTGGTGGATCAAGCCAGCGATAATATTTTGGTTATCCGTAAATACGATCCCGATCAGCATACTTTAGATGTGATATACGGACGTGCACCTTATGTAAATGGGTTGGAAGAGTTGGAATTATATCCGGCCATAACCTTTAAAACGGCAATTAATGTGGAATATGGGGTGCTGCCGGAAAAAACACGTTCGATAGAAGCCGGCTTAATTGTAAATGCATATCTTATTCCTTATAATATAATGGCCTATCAGCAGCCGAAATATTTTGACTTTAGTTTTTATGTTTCTTTCCAGTTTGGCAAACGCTACAATCCTTAGTTTACCTAATTTCTGATTTTATTTTTCCGATTAAGAATATTGCTTGTATTATTAAGGTGTAGCGGGTGATATTGTAAAATAATTAAGGTATAAATTCTTGAAATTATTGTTTGGAGATAAATAAAAAAGGTGTAAATTGGCAACTCTAATACGGGAACTGCAATATTTTATAACTTATTGATATATAGTATGAATAAAAGAAACTTACTTTATAGTTTGGTAGCACTTTTTGGATTAAGTGCCGTTGTTTTTTTTGCGGGAAATTCGATGCAGGATAAACAATTTACGGAAAATTCAAAGGTAGAAGCTTATAACGACGAAGGAATCGACGGAGCTGTTGATTATTATTTGAAGTTAAAAGCCGATCCGGTAACCGGAAAAATAGACCCTAAAGTAGTAGCCCAGGTTCGTGATGAAGTGAAAGCGATGCATGCGTTCAAAGGGGCAAGTATGCAATGGGAAGATGCGGGTCCGAATAATATAGGTGGTCGTACACGAGCCATTTTGATTGATAAAGACTCAAACAATGTTCTTTATGCAGGAGGTGTTAGTGGCGGTCTGTGGCGTTCATTTACCGGTGGCCAATCTTGGAACAAGATTCCGTTGGCAGATAATATCGCTATTTCATGTATCGCTCAAGATCCGACAACTGGAGATATTTATGTGGGAACGGGTGAAGGTCTTGCAAGTCCTTCATACACCAATGTAAATAGTGGTATGTATGGCGGTGGTGTTTATAAATCTACGGATGGTATTACATTTAATCTGTTATCCAGTACCAGTGGATTTACATTGGTAAACCGTATTGCCATTGATAAGAATGGTGTGATTTATCTTGCCACAACTATTGGTTTGAAGAAAAGTACTGATGGCGGAGTAACATGGTCAAATGCAAAACTCGGTGGTTTTAAGGATGTGAAGATTGCGCCGAACTCCACTCGTGTTTATGCCACTTCAGGTGGAAATACTTATGTGTCTAATGATGGAACAACCTTTACTAAGGTAGGTGTTCCCAGTTCGGGAATTGGCCGTGTTGAGATAGCTGTGGCTCCATCGGATGATGATGTTGCTTATGCTGTTTTGGCCGGAAGCGCCGGAGATTTCAAAGGTATTTATCGCACCGGAGACGGTGGAACAACCTGGACGCAGGTTGCTATTGGGGGAAGTCCGAGCTTTGATTTGTTCGGTGCCAATAACCAGGGATGGTATGATAATGTGGCAATGGTTCATCTGACA
>CAYUAN010000084.1:0-5361 GCA_964442545.1 uncultured Prolixibacteraceae bacterium
GGTTCAATAAAAACTTTGTGCAACTCTGTGTCTTCTTTGTGCCCTTTGTGTAACAACTTCTTAATTTCCCTTAATTTCTTAATGTTAAAAACCATTACCGCATTAGTATATAATTACATTATGAAATATCCCATTACTCACTAAAACAAAAATTCCCCTAATTTAGCACGACAAACAAAAACAGCATCATTATGAAATATCTTTCCCTTTCGATTATTTTCTTTTCCCTCATAATTAACGCCTACGCCCAAAGCGAAGCCGATGACCTCAGCGGTATTCGCCATTATATCTCCGCCAAAGTACAACCCGGAACAGCCCAACTGGAAGTGCGCGACAGTATATTATTGAATGACGATACCGGCGATTTCACCTTTGACCTGAATGCCAATCTGGAGCTAGTGTTTGTATCAAAAAATATAAAGCTGAAAGAGCTGCGCGCTAATATAAAAGCCACGGATGTGGGTATGGACCGCGATTCCGACGGTGCGCCTGTAAAGCGTTATGCCGTGCATTTTAAGGATAAGTCTCATTGGTTTGTCCTTAAATACAAAGGGAAAATTAATGACGACCCCCAACAAAAAGGCGCCGAGTATCAACGCAGTTTTAAGGAGACTACAGGCCTTATTGCCGCCAAAGGTGTTTATCTGGCAGGCTCTACCTACTGGATTCCCACCATGGAAGATGCCTTGCTTACCTATGATTTGCAGGTTGAGCTTCCCAAAGGCTGGAGTTCGGTAAGTACGGGCGAGCGCCTGAAGATGACCGATGGCGACACCCATTTCGATCAATGGTTTTGCGACCGTCCGCAAGAGGAAATCTATCTGATTGCCGCGCAATTTACTCAATACGAATACAGCATGAGTGGCGGTTATAAGGCGATGGCATTTTTGCGTACCCCCGACGAAGCATTGGCCAACAAATATCTGGAGGTAACCGAGCAATATATGCAAATGTATGAAGGGCTGATCGGAGCCTATCCTTATACCAAATTCGCCCTGGTCGAGAATTTTTGGCAAACGGGTTACGGAATGCCCTCTTTTACGCTTTTGGGCGATAAGATTATCCGTTTTCCTTTTATCCTGCATTCGTCTTATCCGCACGAACTTTTGCACAACTGGTGGGGAAACAGCGTTTACGTGGACTTTGACAAAGGAAACTGGTGTGAAGGAATAACGGCTTATGAGGCCGACCATCTGATTAAGGAGCAACGAGGCCAGGCCTGGGAATACCGCCGTTCGGTATTGCAGAAGTTCAGCAATTTCGTTACCCCCGAAAACGACTTTCCCATAAGCAAATTTATCAATCGCTACGACGGCCCCAGTGAGTCTATCGGTTATGGAAAAGCCCTGATGATGTGGCATATGCTGCGCTTGAAAATCGGTAATGATGCCTTTATAAAAGGATGGCGTTTGTTTTACGGACAAAACAAATACAAAAAGGCTTCTTTCGATGATATCCGTAAAGCGATGGAGGAGGCTGGCAAGGCGAACTTGCAACATTTTTTTAATCAATGGGTGCAGCGTACCGGCGCCCCGGAACTGGCGCTTGCCAATGTGCGGATGGATAATATCGGCACGGGCTATCGCCTGCATTTCACCCTGACGCAAACACAGAAGGACTCCGTTTTTACGGATCTGATTGTGCCTTTAAATATCGTAACGCCAAAAATGATCGAGTCGCATAATGTGCGGATGATGCGGCGTGTACAGGATTTTACGGTGGATGTGCACACGGGCAAGCCCTTGAAACTGCTTATCGACGGACAATATGATGTTTTTCGCAAGCTCGATCCGCGCGAAGTGCCTCCGGCTTTCTCCAAGGCCCTGGCCGGCAGAGAGCATGTGATTATCCTTCCGGCCACGGCGTCGCCAGAAAAAGCCAAGCTTTATCGTGATTTCGCGAATGCCTGGGTGGCTGCCCGTCCTTCCGGCAATTTTAGCATACGGCAGGATGCGGTGGATCAGAATTTGCCCGATAATGCCACGGTTTGGATTATCGGCTTTGAAAATTCCTTTGCCGATCTGATGTCGGAGCAGTTAAAGCAATACAATTCATTTATTCGCGGCGATTCCGTAAAACTGCAAAATAAAACCATCGCCACCGGCGAACACGGATTTATGATTACCACATTCGCCCCGGGTAACGTAAATCGTACCATGGTCTTTTTGGTGCCCGGCAAGGAGCAAGCTATCGAGGGCCTGGTGCGCAAACTGCCGCATTACGGCAAATACAGCTATCTGGCCTTCGAGGGTGATGAGCCGGTAAATATCGCCAAGGGCCAATGGCCGGTTGTCAATTCGCCTCTAATGAAAGTGTTTGATCCTGCTGCGGTCAATGCTTCGGTTCGTGTGGAGGAGCATGCCCTGGCTTATCTGAAACCGGTATTTTCGCAGAGACGAATGATGCAAACAATTCGCTATTTGTCCTCGGATGAATTGAAGGGCAGGGGGCTGGGTACGGCGGAACTGGATACGGCAGCGGATTATATCGCGGCGAAATTCAAAGAATACGGTTTGCAACCCATGGACAAGGACTATTTCCAAAAGTTTAGCAGCAAAATCCCGCCGAACAAGGGGGTGATAAATATGAAAAATGTGGTGGCTGTTATTCCGGGTAGTAATCCGGAGCTGAAACAGCCGGTAGTTGTTTCGGCTCATTACGACCACCTGGGTTTAGGGTGGCCTGATGTGCATCAGGGCGACGAAGGTAAGATTCATCACGGAGCCGACGATAATGCCAGTGGGGTGGCCATTATGCTTGAACTGGCGCGTTCTCTGGCCAAATCGCATCCCGCGCGCAGTATTATCTTCCTGGCCGCGACAGGCGAAGAGGCCGGACTGTTGGGCAGTCGCTATTTTGTACATCACATCAAGGAGCAATATCCCGAAGGTGTATTCGCCGATATCAATCTGGATACCGACGGTAGTTTGTTTGATAAAAAGCTCTTGGTGCTCAATGCCAATACCGCCAAAGAGTGGAAGTTTATTTTTATGGGAACCGATTATACCACAGGCATCAAGACTGAGGTGGTTGCCCGGGATCTGGATGCCAGCGACCAGGTGGCTTTTATCGAGCAGGGTGTGCCGGCCGTACAATTGTTTACGGGCGCCACAGAAAACTACCACCGTCCTGCCGATACCTGGGAAAAGATCGACAGCACGGGATTGGTAAAAGTAGCTACGGTAGCGAAGGAGGTGATTTCCTATCTGGCGGAGCGTGAAAAGCCGATGCCTTTTACGGGAACAGGAACGAAAGGGCATAGCGCGAATGCTTCCTCCGGAAAACAGGGCCGCCGTGTGTCCACGGGCTCGGTTCCCGATTTTACCTATACCGGAAAAGGGGTGCGTATCAGTAGTGTTATTGACGATTCGCCGGGCGCCAAAGCGGGCTTGAAAGCGGGGGATATTCTGATGAAACTGAATGGCGTGGATTTGACCGATTTAAAGGTTTATACCAATGAGTTGAAAAAGTATAAACCGGGAGAAAGCGTAGTCTTTATGATTCTTCGCGATGGAAAGGAAAAGGAAGTGCCGGTGGTTTTAGGTGCGCGATAAAATAATGCTTAATCCTGACAGTCCCAAGAATGTGAGTTGCAACTGTTTTTTTTGTTATCGCATTTTTTGTTATCGCACAAAGTACTCAAAGAAGACATTGAGGGCACAAAGTTCCTTAAAAGAATAGCTCTTGTATCGATTTTCGGCATGCTGAAAATCAATGTCAGAATCAGACGCAAAGGCAAAAAATGCAGGAATCATTAATCTCGCACTTATGTCAATGTACGTAGTCCGAAAAATAATTTTAAAAATGCCTTGCTCATTATAAAAATATTTATACTTTTGCAGTCCCAAAAATAGAGAGATATGAAAAGAACATTTCAACCATCGAATAGAAAGAGAAAGAACAAACACGGGTTTCGTTCGAGAATGGCTACGGTAAACGGGCGTAAAGTATTGGCACGTCGTCGTGCAAAAGGAAGAAAAAAATTAACTGTTTCTGACGAACGTCACGGGAAATAGTCATTAGAAAATATTTCTATACAGAATGGGCATCAGTCGTCGATTGATGTCCTTTTTTTGTTGGTAGGCGATATAATGCCATATTGCTTATTTTTACCTGAAATTTTTAGTGAAGATGAAGTTCGAGAACTATCGTTTTGCAGCCGGAATAAAAAAGAGTATTGCGGAGGCGGGATTCAAAAAGCCCACCGATATTCAATTTAAATCTATACCACCGATATTGCGGGGTGAGGATGTGTTGGCTATTTCGCAAACGGGAACCGGAAAAACAGCGGCTTTTGTGCTGCCTGTTCTGAACCGCTTGCTCGAACTGCCGGTACGCGATAATAGTGTGCGCTGCCTGGTAATGGCTCCCACACGAGAACTGGTGCGGCAAACCGATAAGGTATTTAAGCAATTCGGGAAATATACCAAGCTGAGCATTTTGGGTATCCATGGAGGAGTGGAGCAGGAGGAGCAGATTAAGCGTCTGCAGGCCGGAGTGGATATTCTGATTGCCACCCCCGGCCGTATGTTTGATCTGGTTAGTCAGGGTTATTTGCATCTCAACGCATTGCAAATACTGATTGTGGACGAGGCCGACCATATGCTCGGAAAGGGATTCATCAAAGATATACGCGATTTGATTCGTTTTCTGCCCCGCAAGCGACAAACCTTATTCTTTTCGGCCACCATAGATAAGGAGATAAAAAAGCTGGCCTATTCGCTGGTGCGGAATCCCATTCGCATACAAATCTCGCCCAAAGATCCGGTATCGAAAAACATTAAGCACTTTGTGGCTTTTGTGGAAATGGATGATAAACGCTTTTTTCTGGAGCGCATTATCAAAGAAAATCCGGAGGCGAAAATTCTGGTTTTTGTGCGCACCAAGGTGCGTGCCGAGCGGGTGATGAAAGCTATGGAGCGCGTACAAATAAAAGCATCAACCATACATAGTGATAAGGAACAGCCGGAGCGGCTGAAAGTCTTTTCTGCTTTTCGCAGGGGCGAACTGAAAGTGCTGATTGCAACCGATGTGAGTGCCCGCGGTGTGGATATACCCGATGTGGAGTTTGTGATAAATTATGATATGCCCGAGCAGGCGGAGAATTATGTACACCGTATCGGACGAACGGGCAGGGGCCGCAGCAAAGGAAACGCGGTTTCGTTTTGCAGCCCTGAGGAGCGCGAATTGTTAACTGCTATCGAAGAATTTACAGGCAAGAAAATTCCAGTCTTGGAAATCAGTAAAAACGACTACCGGGAAACCATTGATTTTTCAGAACAGGAGGAAAATGATTGGCGCTCAATAATGAAAGATATCCGGGCGGATGAAGAGCTTGCCGCCGGAATCCGAAAGAAGCGG
>CAYUAN010000085.1:0-3441 GCA_964442545.1 uncultured Prolixibacteraceae bacterium
CCTTTGTGCAATAGCCAACTATTAATTTCACAGTGTAACACAGTGTTGTACACAGAGTAACACAGGGAAGTTATCCCAACTTATATGCCCTTATATTCCTTATATGGTTTAATAAAATCGTCATAAGCTAACGCAGCATAATCTTCCCGTTTATGCGCTGTCCCTCAAACTCCATACGCAGAAAATAAATTCCTGATTCAAAAGCATTCAGGTCCAGCTGTTGCATATTTTCGCCCGCAGAGGCACGCAACTTTATTTGCCGCATCAGGCGACCGTTTAAGTCGTAGATATCCAGTTTTACCGTCCCTGCTTTCGGCATCATAAATCGGATGGTACTATAACCGTTCGAAGGATTGGGCAAGACACTCAGCAGCCGGAAGCCCTTTGATGCCGCCGTTTCAATATTTATGGGAATGCTCAGGCAGGTGCGGTTGTCCGTTGTGTCCACATCAAAATGCACCTTTGCCCGGGCGCATAAATGATAATATGGATTATTAGCCGGTTTCATCTTTTGCGGAAATTTATAAAATATGGTGTCACCGGGTTTTAAAAATCCCTTCCATTTATCTATGACGATACTGCTATCCGGCTGATTAAACGAAAACTCGATGCTGTCGATGGAGGTAAAACCGATATTGGCGATACTCAGCCATACCTCCAGACTTGAAATATAAGGATGAGTAAGTTGAATAATTTTCAGGTTTGTATTTCCCAAACTGTCGTTCAGACAAAGATGGTTGTCATTGGTATCCAAATCATTCACCACATCAGCATAGGCGCAAAGCCGGAAAGAAGGGTTCACGCTATACTGAAATGCCGTGGCAAATGTAAATTCCATGCTGTCGCCACCATGAAGTTGTCCCTGCCACAACTCACTCACCCAAGTGGAATCGGGCTGCAAAAAACGGAATTGAATGCTGTCAATACTGCTTGACCCTTTGTTTTTAAGCTGTAATTTCACAGGATTTCCCGAAAACAAAAACGGATTATACAAATCCCGAACTTCCAGATTCGTCAGCCCGTTATTAAGGGTGTCGGACGGGCTGCTCTGATAATTTGAAATCAGACGGGAGCGCAAATAATAATAGTGGTTCTGTGTGGCACCGGTGCTAATCGAGTGAATATAGTCGGTATCGTTGATATTGGTGAGACTGTCGATAAAAGTATAAGGGCCGTTGCGATGGCTCGATTCGAAAATATCATAACAGCAAAAGAGATTATTCGGATTCTGAACCTTGCGCCAATACAAGTGCGTGTTGCCTGTAGCCGTATCCACGCGTACGCTGTCGAAAACAGGTGGTACAAAGGATGAATGCGCCACAACCAAAGTTATTTTCCCGAAATTATAGGCGGGTACCGGGCAGTAATCATCCCAGTACTTAAAATAAAACTCATAAACATTTGTCGTTGTACCGCAGCCGGCGTTTGTATTCAGATGTCCGCAATCGGTTTGCCAACTGAATTGGGTGCTTACCAGGCTTGTATCGTGTATGGGCAGATTTTTTGACGGTGCGGCCTTCAGGCTGGCGCAGGGTGGATTCTGGCAGCCGTACAGCGTATCGAATATCGGAGGATTATTGCCCGAAGCGGGAATATAATTACCGAACATATTGCTGTAGGCCATAAACTTCACCTCTTGCGGCATGCCTGTACTCAGGTTTTGACTATCCGTGAATTCAATGTTGAATTGCGTGCGTGTGGAAACGTAAACGGTATCGGTAAAGCTGCTGCCATTGTTGAACGGGGCAATCATCACGGGCGATACATTGGTGTCGCAGTCGTAAAACTGGAAATAGCTTTCGCGAAAAGTTTTGCCCACCAGAATCCCGCATTTGAAACTGCTGATTTCTTCATTGAAGAAAAAACCGCCCGCCGTAAAGCTGGTAATATTAATGCCTCCGTTAAAAGGATGAATCTGGGCGTGAATATTATTGGGGTGGTCAGAGGTGTCGGGCAGCGGATTCAAATAACTATGCCCGCCGTAAAAGCTTAAGGCATTACCGTTGGTATCCAGCGGTTGTGCAAAATTACATGTCAGGGAATCCAAATCCAAATCGCGGAGTATGGGATACCATTGAAACGGATATCCGCCACAGGTGGTTACTACGGGAGGCTCGGCTGCGCTTGGGGCATTGTCAAAACAGGGATATAAATTTAGTGAGCCGTAGGGATAGATGATGGAACGCAGACGCATGCCCGTATTTTGGCTTTGGGGAATATTGGTTGAGCGGTTTCGCTTGCCGCCGTTCCAGTAAAACATCCAGCCGTTAACGCCCGGTATTCCGTTCAGGGCAAAGGTGTCGGTATAAATATAGAGACGGTAGGCGCCGTTAAAAGCGGAAACACTGTCGGCGGAACCACAGCCGGTATGGGGCAGGTTGGTGTCCGCGGCACAGACAGGCGAAAGGTCTTTGGGATAAGCCGGAAGCAAAGTCATTACGCGGTTTCCCGCGGGACTGTTGGAATGCAGCAATTGCACCGTATCAAGCAGCGGGTTGGCCCCGGTATCGTTATAGCAAGCCTGATATACTTCCAGATAAAAAATATATTTCCCCGTATTGGGCGAGGAGGTACTGTTGCATTCCCAGCGGATTTCTCCGCCCAGGAGGCCTTGTGCGCGTAAAGGGTTTGATAGTAAAAGACTTAATAAAATAATTAAAATCGGGGGTAGTTTTTTCTTCAGCATAGTTCGGGTTTTATAAAGTGAGGACACAAAAAACAGCATGAAGGTTGTTTTGAAAAAACTTTAAAACACGACATGCCGTGTCGTGTTATTATCAAAACCGCTGAAATACTTTTGCCGTGTGGATAAAAAAAGGTCGGAATAAGCCGAAGAGACTTTAAAACGAAGTAGGCGGTAATAATAAAATAAATTTAACAATGAAAAAGCTTATAATTTTAATTTTTAGTGTGGTTTTATTATCAAGTTGTGCTACCCATAGTGGATATATTGCAAGTTCAGCATCACTATCAAAAGCAAATTTTTCTTATAAAAAACAAATATCAGGAACTTCAAAAGCAACATATGTTTTTGGACTTGGTGGTTTTAGCAAGCAATCGTTAATAGATGAAGCTAAGCGGAATATGCTTGCGGAGAATCCATTAAAAGAAAATCAAGCGTTGGCAAATGTGTCTGTTAGTTGGAAGAAGTCCTCTTATACAATTTTTGTGATTATTAATAAATGTATAGTAACAGCAGATATTGTAGAGTTTAATGATAATGGTATGAAGGAGTAAGGTGAGGATAAAACAAATTTATTTAGAAGCACCGGTTTCAGAAGCCGGTGCTTTTTTTTATTTCTAAGCTGTGAATTGAGAAATCCGCGATTCCACATTTTTATATACTTTCGTAATCACAAACCACAGCCGGATGAAAAATAAGCTCAGTTATATCACCATAGTATTTGTTTTTCTGTCGCAAATGGCTTTTGCGCAGGCCTA
>CAYUAN010000086.1:0-2406 GCA_964442545.1 uncultured Prolixibacteraceae bacterium
CGGAGGCGACCATAGAAGCCCACGTACCTGCCAAAACAAACAGTGCAAAACAAACGTAGTAGTAGCGAATAGCCCGCCCCCGAAAGTAGTGGGTATAAGCAAGGTGAAGGGGAAACGCCCATCAAAAAAATTTTTAAATAAATATTATGCACGCATAATAAATTAAAGGAAATATTAACCGCTGCAAGCATTGAAAATATCAAAAAAGGCTTGTAGCTAAAAATCTATAAATATATGAAAAAAGGAGCTGATTTTGTAATTAGAGATTATCAAGCAGAAGATATCTTTACGCTTAACGATTTGTCCGAAGAACAACGTATGATGGCAGAAGCCGCTACTGAGTTTGTTGATAGAGAGATGATGACTGTAAAACCTCGTTTTGAACAACACGATTATGATTTGGTTGAAAAATTAATAAGACAATCGGGTGAAATGGGTTTCTTATCCGTAGGTATTTCGGAAGAATACAACGGATTGGGAATGGATTTTGTAAGCACTATGTTGGTTTGCGATAGAATGTCGGGGGCAACGGGTTCGTACGCAACTGCCTACGGCGCACATACAGGAATTGGTATGATGCCCATATATTTGTACGGCACCGAAGAACAAAAGAAAAAATATTTGTCTAAACTTGCCACAGGCGAGTGGATTGGTGCTTATGCACTAACCGAACCGGGCGCCGGCTCTGATGCCAACAGCGGTAAAACTACTGCCGTATTGTCTGAGGATGGTAAACATTATATCATTAATGGTCAAAAAATGTGGATTAGCAACGCGGGGTTTGCCCAAATGTTTATTGTTTTTGCTAAAATCATTGAAAATGGTGAAAAAGATGGCAAATTGACGGCTTTCTTATTTGAATATGACCCTGAAAATCCTAATGGTTTTAAATTGGGTGAAGAGGAACAAAAATTAGGTATTCGTTCGTCGTCAACACGTCAAATTTTCTTTACGGATACTAAAATTCCGGTTGAAAATATGCTGGGAAAACGTGAGGAAGGTTTTAAAATTGCCCTAAACGTACTGAACATTGGACGTATAAAATTAGCCGCAGGTATTGTTGATGCAATGCGTAGAATTATTAAAGAAAGTATCAATTATGCCAATGAGCGCAAGCAATTTGGACAGCCATTAATCAATTTTGGCGCCATCAAAAAGAAGATTGCCGAAATGACAACTCGTACTTATGTGTCTGAATCGGGTATTTATCGCGCTGCCAAAGATATTAGCGATAAAATTGCGGAACTTAGAGCCGAAGGTTTAGATGAAGCAACTGCCGAAAAGAAAGCTTTTGAGGAGTATGCCATTGAAGCGGCAATCTTAAAAGTGTATGTTTCTGACGGTACGCAATTGGTTTCTGACGAAGGTTTGCAAATTTTTGGCGGAATGGGTTTCTCGGAAGATATGCCAATGGAAAGCTGGTGGCGTGATGCGCGTATTACGCGTATTTACGAGGGAACGAACGAAATTAATCGTTTGTTGACCGTGAGTATGTTACTTCGTAAAGGTTTAAAAGGTCAGTTAGATTTATTAGGACCTGCCAAGTCGGTAGCGGGCGAATTGATGGGTATTCCGTCCTTTGATAAACCTGAATTTGAACATCCGCTTGATGAGGAATTAGAAATGATAAAACGCTTGAAAAAAGTATTCTTGTTGATTGCCGGTACAGGTGCTCAAAAATTTGGCGATAAATTAGGCGGACAACAACAGTTGGTGCTTGATGCTGCCGATATTCTGATCGAAATTTATATGGCAGAAAGTGCTTTGTTGGCAACGCAAAAGAAAATAAAAAACAATCCGGATGCAAATTGGGAGGCACAAGTGGCAATGAGCCAATTGAACTTGTTTAATGCTGTTGAAAAAATTAAATTCAAATCGACAGAAGCCATATATTCAATAGCCGAAGGCGATGAGCTGAAAATGTTGTTAATGGGACTGAAACGTTTTACAAAATATAATAATACACCTAATTTGAATGACTTGCGTAGAATAATTGCCAAAAAAGTTAGAGAAGATAATCGCTATGGTTTTAATGGGTATTAGTTTGTGTAGTTGGAAGGTGTTAAGGAGAAAGGAACGAGGGAAAAGGTAAAAGGGAAAAGTGCGGTTGGAAGTTTGAAGGTTTTAAGGAGTTAAGGTATTAAGGAGCGAGGAGCGAGGTAAAAGTGCGGATGGAGTGTTGAGTTTTTAGTTTGTGGTTCGTACTTGTAGGAAAACTCTGTGAAACTCCGCGTACTTTGTGGTGTTTAAAGACCGAAGTCGGAAGACCGAAGTAGGTGCTTGTTCAGATAAGCCAACAGCCAAAGGCTAAGAGCTAACAGCCAACAGCTAAAAACAAGCAAGTACAAGGCTTAGACTATGCCTATTCTTTACAAGGCTGGTTAAAAGCCGTTAACAGTGAAGAGT
>CAYUAN010000087.1:0-3458 GCA_964442545.1 uncultured Prolixibacteraceae bacterium
AATCCACACATACAACATATTGATGCACTTTGCCGCATTGTTTCACCCCAAGGCGAAACAGTGGGTGCAAGGACGTAAAGGACTGCTCCGGCGGATTGAAGAAGAAGTGGAACCGGGATACATTATCTGGATACACGCGGCATCGGTGGGTGAATTTGAACAGGCGCGGCCTTTAATCGAAAAAATCAAGGAGGAATATCCCAATAAAAAAATATTGGTAACATTTTTCTCGCCCTCGGGCTACGAGCTGCGCAAAAATTACGGCCTGGCCGATTATGTTTACTATTTACCCATCGACACGAAAAAGAACGCCCATCGTTTTATCGAACTCATCAAACCCGAGATGGCCTTCTTTATCAAATACGAGTATTGGTTTAATTACCTGAACGAACTGTATAAACGGGTAATACCCATTTATCTGGTGTCGGCGGTATTCCGGCCTTCACAACATTTTTTCAAATGGTACGGCAGTTGGTTTCGCAAGCATTTGCGAATGGTCGAATGGTTTTTTGTACAGGATATCGAATCGGCAAAATTGCTGGGCAGCTTAAAAATAAAACGCTTTAGCGTGGTGGGCGACACCCGCTTCGACCGTGTGCGCAGCTTAATCCAAAACCCGAAATCCTTCGCCAATATCAACGACTTCTGCGCCGGCGAAAAAGTATTACTGGCCGGCAGCAGTTGGGAAGCGGACGAAAAACTTTTATTTGATTTTATCGAAAACGAGCAACGCGATTTCAAACTGATTATCGCCCCGCACGAGGTGAACGAGGAGCATATTAAACAATTGCAAAAACGTTTCGGTAAATACGAGCCGCTCTTGCTGTCGGATTACGAAGATGCCGGTTTACCCAAAGGCCGTCGCGTCCTGATTATCGACTCCGTAGGCAAGCTGATGCACCTCTATCAATATGCCGATGTGGCCTATATCGGAGGCGGATTCGGCGTGGGCATCCACAATATCCTGGAGGCCGCCACCTACGGTAAACCCGTGATTTTCGGACCCAACTACCATAAGTTTAACGAAGCCAAAGCCCTGATTGAACGGAAAGGCGGTTTCAGCATATCCGATAAGGCCGGCCTGCAAAGCATCGCCGCCCGACTACTGTTCGACCGGGAAAGCTACGCTAAAGCCGCCCGCCAATGCACCGAATATGTAGCGGAAAATATCGGCGCCACCGATAAGATTTTTGAGGAGGCCTTCGAGATAAAATAAAATGCTTAAATAAGCTGCCAAATTCATGGTAGTCATTTAAGCATTTTATCATTAAGCCTTTCGATTCTAATAGTTTGATTCTTTTATCTCAAAATAAGACTGCGGATGCAAACATGCCGGACAAGTCTTGGGCGCTTTTTCGCCTTCGTGGATATAACCGCAATTACGGCATTTCCAATACACCTTGCCCTCGCGCTCAAATACGCGTCCGGCTTCCAGATTCTCGTACAACTTACGGAAACGCTCCTCGTGGGCCTTTTCCACCTTGGCAATCATTCGCCAGGCGGCGGCGATTTCCTTAAAACCCTCTTCCTCGGCAATCTTGGCAAACTCGGGATATAAATCGGTCCACTCTTCATTCTCGCCCTCGGCCGATGCTTTCAGGTTCTCCAGCGTATGGCCGATTTTTCCGGCCGGATAGGATGCGGTAATTTCCACCATGCCGCCCTCCAAAAATTTGAAAAAGCGCTTGGCATGTTCCTTCTCATTGGCTGCCGTTTCCGCAAAAATAGCGGCAATCTGCTCCAGGCCTTCTTTCTTGGCCTGCTTGGCGAAATAATCATAACGCATACGCGCCTGCGATTCTCCTGCAAATGATTTCAGCAGGTTTTGTTCTGTTTTTGTTCCTTTTAAACTCTTCATAATTCTTAAATTTTATATTTAATTAATCTAATTGGTTCCATTCTTAATTTACGTCTTTATTAAAAACCACTTTGTTTTGAAAAATGGTGTATTAAACAATCTCAAGGCCGAAGCATCAATATTAATGGTTTACGCCGGCAAACGACTAATTATTGTTCGAAGCCGGGGAAAAGATTGTTTTTTTGTAAAAGCACTATTTACTGAAAAACTCTTTCTCAGCCCCGCATGCCGGACAGGTCCAGTCGTCGGGCAAATCTTCAAAGGGCGTTCCCGGCGGTATCCCGTGTTCAGGGTCTCCCACGGACGGATCGTATTCATAGCCGCAAACAGCACAAACATATTTATCCCCCGCCGCTTTTTCCTTGGGCTTTTCCTCCTTTTCGCGGTCGATATAAGTAGGCGCGTTTTTCGGTGCACGGCCTTTTTTCACTGCCTGATAATAGGCATAGGTCAGTGGCTCGGCAGTCGCGTCCGACACATCACTATCCAACAATCGCCCGATAAATAATGTATGCGTCCCCAAATCCACTTGCTGTTCCACCACGCAATCAAACCAGGCGATGCAATCCTCCGTAATGATAGGGCTGCCGTTTGCGCTTAATTTATAGTCCGTTCCGGAAAATTTATCGGTATCCGCGCCACTGTGAAAGCCGAAGCGGCTAATTATTTCGCTGCTGCTTTGCCGGTTTAACACCGAAATGGCAAAAGCGCCGCTTTGCCGGATAATCCCGTGCGTAAAATTATCCTTGCTGCAACTGATGGCGATGCGGGCAGGGTCGGAGCTGACCTGAAAGGCGGTATTGGCTACAAAACCGCTCTGCGCCTCTTCGCTTTTAGCCGCGATAATGTACAGTCCGTACGTAATTTTATAAAATGCTTCTATATTCATTGCTTTGTCCTTTCGTTGGTAAATTCCCCGAGAAACTTGATACGCACATCATTTACCCGGAATCCTTTAATCTCTTTTGTCGCCAGATAATCTTCAATCAGATGAAACAGCTCATCATCAAAATAATCTTCGATACGGTTGTGTTCTTTGGAGTACAAATGAATATGCGGCTCCGTAACAGCATCATAGCGCACCTTATTTTCTTCCGTCAGCACCTTATGCACCAGGCCTTTCTGCACCAGATTATCCAAAATATGGTAAATCGTTCCCCGTGCGATGGAAGGATGCTGCTCGCGAACAATACGCACCAATGCATCGGCATCAGGATGATTTTTATGCTCCGTTAAGGCCGCCAAAACCGCCACACGCTGCGGAGTTACCCGCAATCCCCGCTCTTTTAAGCGGCCCCTTATTTCTGTTTTCATTATTGGCTTTATTTATTTAGACAGGAATTATTCTTATCTAAGAATTATGCAAATATAACTATTTTTTCAATAGCCGGAAAAATACGTTCAAAAGCGATTGACCATTCCCCCGCTTCCCCGTTTTTCAAAGAAAAACAAGGAAGCAAAATCATAAACAATCATAGCAATCAGCGTCTAAAAACCAAAAACGATTTATCGTTTTCAAAAATCAGAGCAATCAGCAATATCAGGCTCAAAAAAAAAACCACCAAACAGGCTCCCGCTTCCCAATCCCCCGCTTTCGGTT